>NZ_JBEUPA010000016.1:0-87180 GCF_040492065.1 Actinomadura sp. NPDC000929
CTGCCGACCGTGCTCGCCAGCACGGTCATCGACGCCTCCAGCAACGCCAAGCTGCGAGCGGAGCTGCTCCCGCGCCCCGCTGCGGGCCCTCACCGCCGGCGCCGCCGCGCTGGTGCTGCTGGCCGGCACCCTCGTGTTCACCGTGGCCGCGCCGGACGGCGAGGCCCCGGCGGCGCCCGCCGCGGGGCAGGTGCGGGTGCTCAGCTACAACATCCACGACGCGGTCAACCAGTCCGGCCGCCTCGACCCGGAGGGCGTCGCCCGCGTCATCGAGGGGCAGCGCGCGCAGGTCGTCCTGCTGCAGGAGGCCGGGCGCGGGTCGCTGCTGTCCGGCACCACCGACGTCGCCGTGTGGCTGTCGCGGCGCCTCGGCATGAAGCTGATCTGGGGGCCCGCCGCCGACGGCCAGTTCGGCAACGCGATCCTGACGTCGCTGCCGGTGCGCAGCTCCGGGACGGGCCGGATGCCGAAGGGCGACTGGTCGCAGATCCGCGGCTACGTGTGGGCGCGGCTGGCCGTCGGCCCGACCACGGTGGACGTGTGGTCGACGCACCTGGAGGGCGGCGACGACCGGGGCGGCGAGCGGGCCCGGGAGATCGCGGCGCTGCTGCGGGCGTGGGGCGGCGCGCCCCGCACGATCATCGGCGGCGACTTCAACGCGGGCCCGGGCAGCCCGGAGCTGACCGCGATGACCGACGGCACCGACCTGCGCAACACCGCGATCGGCGGCGAGCAGTACCCGACCAGGTCCGACGGCACCAGCACCGACTGGGTCTTCGGGTCGGACGGCGTGCTCGTCACCGACTACGACGTGCCCGAGTCCGACGCCTCCGACCACTACCCGGTCGCGGTGACCGTCCGGATCGGCCGGTGAGCGGACGCGGGCGGCGCCTGCCCCTAGGGTCGGGACATGAGTGAAGCGAACCGGGGGGCGCGAGGGGGCGGCTGCCCGCGAGGTGACGGCGCATGAGCGCTGAGACGGTCGCGATCGAGCGGGCGGCCCCTGCGGACGCGGGGGAGATGATGACCGTGCAGCGGGCCGCCTACGTCACGGAGGCCCAGCTGTACGGCGACCCGTTCATCCCCCCGCTGGTGGAGTCGGCCGAGCAGCTGCGCAAGGTGCTGGCCGGGGACGCCGTGGTCCTGAAGGCGGTCATGGACGGCCGCCTCGTCGGCGCCGTCCGCGCCCAGTTCAGCGACCGCACGTGCCTGGTCGGGCGGCTCGTCGTGGCCCCCGACCTGCAGCGCCGCGGCCTCGGGCGGCGCCTGATGACGGAGCTGGAGGACGAGATCGCCGGGCGCGCCGACGCGTGCGTGCTGTTCACCGGCCACCTCAGCGAGGCGAACGTGCGCCTGTACCGGCGGCTCGGCTACTCCGAGACGCACCGGGAGCGCGTCGCCGCGCACCTCACCCTCGTCCACATGCGCAAGACACTCGTCCCCGCCGGGACCGCCTAGCCGCCGGAACCCCTCGCCCGCCGCGCCGCTAGGGTGAGTCCCGTGCTGAAAGTGGGACTCACCGGCGGGATCGGTTCGGGCAAGAGCGAGGTGTCGAGGCGGCTCCGCGGTCACGGCGCGGTCGTCATCGACGCCGACAGGATCGCCCGCGAGGTGGTCGAGCCGGGCACCCCGGGTCTCGCCGCCGTGGTGGCGGAGTTCGGCGAGGACGTGCTGCTCCCGGACGGCGCCCTCGACCGGGAGAAGGTCGGCCGCATCGTGTTCGCCGACCCGGACCGGCTCGCCGCCCTGAACGCGATCGTCCACCCGCTGGTGGGGGAGCGGATGCAGGAGCTGATGGACGCCGCCCCCGCGGACGCGGTCGTCGTCTACGACGTCCCCCTCCTGGCGGAGAACGGCCTGGCCGGCATGTACGACGAGGTCGTCGTCGTGGACGCGCCCGAGGAGGTCCAGCTCGACCGCCTCGTCGCCCGCCGCGGCATGACGGAGGAGGACGCCCGCGCCCGCATGGCCGCGCAGGCGTCCCGCGCCGACCGCCGCGCCGTCGCCACCCACGTCATCGACAACTCCGGCACCCTCGCCGACCTGAAGACCCAGGTCGACGCGCTCTGGGCCTCGCTCACCGGCCGCGCCGCCCCCTAGAACGGGGCGTCGAGGGGGAGGCGGCGGACCTCGGGGAGGTAGGCGTCGAGCTCGCCCGGCTCGAAGCGGCACAGGCCCACGGCGTACCAGAACTCGGCGGTGGCGTTGCCCTCCCACTTGTAGCGTCCGTCGGGGGCCAGGGCGGCCCAGCCCTCGGCCAGGCCGAGGAGGGTGGCGCGGCGCGCGGGGGCGGTGCGGTCGGTGACGTCCCACAGGATGACGGCGCCGTCGTCGCCCGCGGTGGCGAGCAGGGAGCCGTCCGGGCTGAACGCCGCGGACCAGACGCGGCGGGTGTGGCCGGTGAGGGTGTGCAGCAGCCGCCCGTCGGACGGGTCCCAGAGGCGCACGACGAGGTCGTCGCCCGCGCTGGCGAGCATCGCCCCGGACGGGTGGAACGCGGTCGTCCACAGGCGCCCGGTGTGCTCGGTGAGGGTGTGCAGGAGGTCGCCGGTGGACGGGTCCCAGAGGCGGACGGTGCCGTCGTTGCCGGCGCTGGCGAGCGTCTCCCCGGACGGTGAGAACGACACCTGGTACACGCGGTCGCCGTGGCCCCGCAGCGCGGCGGAGAGTTCGCCCGTGCTGGGGCTCCAGAGGCGGACGACGCCGTCGTCGCAGCCGGTGGCGACCAGGGCGCCGCCGGGCTGGAAGTCGATGGAGCGGACGCGGCCCCGGTGGTCGGCGAGGTTGACGATCTCGCGGCCGCTCGTCCAGTACCAGAGCCGGACGGAGTCGTCGTCGTTGGCGGTGGCGAGGACGTCCCCGGACGGCGCGAACGCCTGCGCCCAGACGTGGTCGGTCTCGACGTTCAGTTCGCGTTCGAACGTGCCCGTCCCGGCCTGCCACAGGTGGACGCCGCCGTCGTTGGTGGCGGTGGCGAGCTGCGAGTCGCGGGTGTTGAACGCCGCGGAGGTGAGGTTGTCGGCGACGCCGCGCAGCTCGCGGATCATCCGGCCGGTGCGCGGGTCCCAGAGCCGGACGAGGCCGTCGTTGCCGCTGGCGGCGAGCATGCCGCCGTCGGGGCTGAACGCCACGCCGGTGACGCGGCGGCCGTGGCCGCGCAGCACGACGCGGCACTGGCCGGTCTCGGCGTCCCACAGCCGCGCCGTGCCGTCGTTGCTGCTGGTGGCGAGCTGGGAGCCGTCCGGGCGGAACGCGAACGGCCACACGGCGCCGCGGTGCCCGGCCAGTTCGAGGCGCTGCCGGCCGGTGAGCGGGTCCCACAGGCGGACGGAGCCGGCGCTGTCGGCGGTGGCGAGGCGACCGCCGTCCGGGCTGAAGCCGGCCTGGTAGATCCCTCCGCCGTGGCCGGTGAGGGCGCCGCGCTGCCGTCCGTCCTCCCAGATGCGGACGGACCCGTCGGTGTCGCCGGTGACCAGGAGGGCCCCGTCCGGGTGGAACGCGATGGCGTAGACGCGGCCGGTGTGGCCGAGGAGCTCCTGGCGGATCTCGCCGGTGCGGATGTCCCAGAGCCGGACGACGCCCGCCTCGTCCCCGGCGGCGAGCAGGGAGCCGTCAGGGTGGAACACGGCGCGGAACACCGCGCCGTGGTGGCCGGCCAGCTCCCGGCGCAGCGCGCCGGTGGCGAGGTCCCAGACGCGCAGCGTGCCGCCCGCGTCACCGGTGACCATGAGCGAGCCTGCGGGGTCGAACACGGCGGTGTAGACGGGGGCGGTGTGCCCGGGCAGCTCGTGCAGGAGCCGGCCGGACACGGTGTCCCACACTCTGAGGGTCCCGTCGGCGGCGCCGGCGGCGACGAGGTCGCCGCCCGCGGGGGAGCGTCCCCCGACGACCAGGGGCCACACGCCGTCGGGGTGGACGGCGAAGGTGTGCGCGGTGTGGCCGGTGGCGAGGTCCCACAGGCGGACGGAGCCGTCGGCGGACCCGCTCGCCAGGAGGCCGCCCGCGCCGTCGAAGGCGACCGCGTAGGCGCGGTCGGTGTGGCCCTGGAGGTTGCGCAGCGGCGTGCCCGTGACGGCGTCGCAGACGAGGACGCCGCCGTCCTCGCTGCCGATGGCCAGGACGGAGCCCGCGGGGCTGTAGGCGAGCGGCTGGGGGAGGCGGCTGGTCTGGAAGTGGAAGCCGTAGGGGACGCCCACCGCGGCCGGCGCGACCTGGATGTCGATCGGGCGGCCCGGCGCGATCGCCGCCTCGCGCAGTTCGGGGGCGGCCGCGACGCGGTCGGGGAGCGCGGCGTCGACGAGGGCGGCGCGGGTCCAGCGGCTGCCCTCGACGGCGACGTCCCGCAGGTCGGCGCGGGCGAGGCGGGCCCGGGACAGGTCGGCGCCGCGCAGGTCGGCGCCGGTCAGGGTGGCCTCGTCCAGGCGCGCCCCGGCGAGCGAGGCGTCGCGCAGGACGGCGCGCGAGAGGTTCGCGCCCACGAGCTGGGCGTCGGTGAGGTCGGCGCCGGTGAGGTCGACCTCCTGGAGGTCGCGGTAGGACAGGTCCTCGCCCTGCAGGCGGGCGCCGCGCAGGTCGGTGTGGGCGGGGGTGCGCAGCCGCGTCGTGATGCGGATCGCGTTGGCGCGGGCGATGTCGTCGGCCTCGGGGTCGGCGAGCACCCGGGCCGTCCATTCCTGGCAGGCGCGGGTGTCGGCGAGGTCGCAGAGGAAGTCGACGGCGAGCTGGGTCAGGGCGCGGCGGCCGAGGGCGGCCGGTTCCTCGCCCTTGGCGAACTCGTCCGCGATGTGCCGGGCGACGAGCCACTCCATGACGGACGTGTGGATGAAGCCGAACAGGCCTTCGGGGGTGCGCACGAGCAGGCTTCCGGCGCCGACGGCGTGGGTCACCTGGTGCGGCGACATCCGTCCCCCGGCGAGGCCGGTGAGGGCGTCGGCGACGTCGGCCAGTTCGGCGAGCCGCAGGAACTGCTCGTTGCCCTCCCACAGCCGCAGCGCGAGCGTCCCCACGGCCTGCCACATGTCGTCGACCTCCAGCCCGGACGGGCCGCCCGCGCCGCCGACCCGCTCGGCCTCGTACGCGAGCCAGGACGACAGGATCTCCTGGTAGAGGTCGGCGGGGCTGACGGCGCGGCGCGCCTGCGCGACCGCGCGCAGCCGCTCCTCGGGCAGGTCGGCGATGAACGACAGCATCCGCGGGTTGGACGTCAGCGCCAGCAGCTCCTCGATCCCGGCCAGCAGGGTCAGCCGGTCCTCGGCGGCGTCCTCGTCGCCGTACCGGTTCACCAGGTACGAGCGGACCTGCGGGGGCGTGAACTCCTCCAGGGAGAGGACGCGGCGGTGCGGCAGGACGCCGACCTTCTCGCCGAGGGCGGTGAGCACCTGCGCCTGGGACTTGAAGTGCTGCGTCCGGCTCGCCACGACGATCTTCGCCTTGTCCTGGGCGGCCTGCAGCAGCGTGTCGAGGTGGTCGGCGGCCCGGTCGTAGGTCATCCGCGTCACCAGCTCGTCGAACCCGTCGAAGAGCAGGACGATGCGGCCCTGGCGGAGCATGTAGTGGAACGCCTTGAGGTCGATCAGCTCCTCGCCGTGGTTGGCCAGGTGCGCGGCGACCAGGCCGTCCACGGAGTGCGCCTTGTCGAGCGCCCGCAGCTCGATGAGGATCGGGACGACGTGCGGCAGCTCCTCCGGGATGCGGCGGGCCAGCTCTCGCAGGGCGAAGGTCTTGCCGCGGCCGAAGTCGCCGAGCAGCAGCAGGAACCGCCCGTGGTCGGCGGCCAGCAGCCGCAGCATCTCGCCGACCACGTCGTCGTGGACGTCCGCGCCCGACCGGCGCCCGTCGCCGGGGCCGCTTTCCGGGAGGAACCGGTCGAGTTCCCGGTAGCGCTGGGGGACGTACAGGGCCGGCGGGTAGAGCCCGCCGGCGGACAGCCGCCCCGTCTGGGCCGCGACGTACTCCGACAGGTCGACCAGGCCCTGGAACTCGGTGAGGCTGCGCACCCGGATGCCGCGGCGCAGCGCGTCGTCGCGCAGGGACCGGGCCGGGGCCGGCCCCAGGTACACCAGTTCCGAGCCGTGGTCGGTGCCGTCGGCGTGCACGTGCCGGACGAACGCGTCCACGTCCGCCTCGGTCACCTGCCCCACGTGGGCGCCGATGCGGTACTGGCGGACGAAGCCGTCTTCCAGGTGGGTGAGCAGGAGGTGCGGCGGGTCGGAGCGGCCGTCCTCGCGCGCGGGCGGGACGACGCGCCGGATGGTGGCGCGCTCGAAGCGCGTCTCGCACGCCTCCGTCAGGCGGTCGAGCAGGCGCCCCGTGGGATCGGGGACGGGGTCGGCGGTGCCGTCGCCGCCGGGTCCGAGTTCGGGGGAGGGAGGTGCGGGAGGGGTCTGCGCGAGGGGCGGCGGGAACGTTCCGCCCACGGCCGTCCAGGACCGTTCGAGGCGTTCCGGGCCGCGCCTGGCGGCGTCCTCGGGGATCCAGCGCTCCAGCCCGTCACCGCGCACGACGACGAGCTGGTGCCGGCCGGGGCCCAGCGCCGGGACGCACGGGACGTCGCCGGTGGCCAGCACGGGGACGGCGCCGTACTCCGACTCGGTCCCCTGGAAGAACAGGTTGATGTGGGCGGCGAGGAGCGTCTCCACCGTCTCGGGATCGCGCAGCGCGCCCGGCTCGCCCGTGATGGGCGTGTGCTCGACGGCGCCGAGGCGCAGCCAGCCCTCGTCCTCGAAGTGCCGCAGCCGCTGGTTGAACCAGGCGGCCTGCGCCTGGCCGACGCGCCCGTAGCGGTCCTCCTCGCGGTGGGACTGCGGCAGCGTCGAGTTGAGCCCCGCCACCACGACCTTCAGGTCGGGGACGGGGAACAGCGTCCACGGCTGGGCGCTGTCGAAGATGAGCGCGTCGATGCCCTGGTAGAACTCCTTGAACAGGCCCGCGTAGTGCCGCCACTTGGGCCAGTACGGCGGCTGCGGCTCGATGTCGTCGGCCTCGCAGCTGGAGAAGTACGCCTGGCAGGCCGCGCGGGTGACGTCGTGGGTGCCGGGCACCACCACGACGCGCTGCGCCTCCAGCCCCAGCAGCGCGCGCAGGCTCGTCAGGAACGACAGCGCCTCGGCGAACTCCTTGCGGCTTCCCGAGTGGGTGAGGTTCCCGGTGACGACGAGCAGGTCGGGCCGCGGCACTCCGGCGTCGGCCAGCCGCGTCACGTCGCTCCAGATCCGGTCCTGCAGCTCCACCGCGGTGGTCGGCTCGCCGGGCTCGGCCAGCGTCCGGCCGAAGCGGGGACCGGAGACGTGCAGGACGGTCAGGTGCTCGCGCGGCTCGTGCCCGGTGTCGGCCGTGGGGAACGCGGGCGCGGCGACGGGCGCCCGCCGGGCGGGCCGCTCTCCGGCAGGCCCGGGCCGGCCGCCCCCGCCTCCGGGTCCGTCAGTCTCCTCCAGACGGCCTATCAGCGGTTCCCGGCCACCGGGAAGCGGCCCGGGACGGTTCTGCCCGGCTCCGGGGAAGCCAGGGCCGTCGAGGGGGCGCGCGTGGCCGGCGAGGGCCTGCTGGATCCGGCGCGTCAGCAGCCGCCGCGCCTCGTCCGGGTCGTCCACCCCCACCAGGTCCACGTAGGTGATCGTGGAGAGCAGGCCGTCGATCGGGCAGTCCTCGATGCGGACCGTGACCAGCTTGCGCGCCGGGTCGTCCGGGTCGGCCCGCAGCGCCGCCATCCACTCCATCCGCCCGTACCGCGAGCGCAGGTAGTTGCGCGACAGCACCGCCACCACGACCTTGGCCTCCGACAGGCCCCGGTCCATGTAGTCGATGAAGTTGGTCCCGGGCACGAAGTCCCACGCCTGCATCATCGTGCGGTGCCCGGCGGCCTCCAGCTGCCAGGCGATCCACGACGCCCACCGTTCGTCGGCCGGCGAGTAGCTGATGAAGAAGTCGGTCGGGCGCTCCTGGGGGTGGCCGGGGGTCGTCATGGCGCCAGTATCGCGCGGAGCACGGCCGGAACGCAGTCATCCGGCCGCCTGTGGAATCATGACGCGCGTGCCGCCCCCTCCGACCGAGGCCCTCCGCCGCGCCGCGGGCTCCCTGGGCGTCCTCGACTGGATCCGCATCGCCGTCCTGGGGCTCGGTCTTGTGTTCGTCTCCACCGGCTTGCTGCCCGCCGACACGGCCCGCTCCAGCGTCGGACGGATCGCGCCCCTGCTGCTCTTCCTGTTCAGCGTCATCATCCTGGCGGAGCTGACCAAGGAGGCAGGGGTCTTCGACGCCATCGCGCAGCGGATGGCCCAGGCCGGCCGCGGCAACTACGCCGCGCTGTTCCTGCTGTGCGTGGCGTTCGCGTCGCTCACCACCGTCTTCCTCAACCTGGACACGACCGCGGTACTGCTGACCCCCGTCATGCTGGCCCTTGCGGCGCGCGCGCGGATCGCGACCCTCCCGCTGGCCATGACGACGGTGTGGCTGGCCAACACCGCGAGCCTGCTCCTCCCGGTGTCCAACCTGACCAACCTGCTCGCCGCCGACCGCGTGGCGCTGGAGACCCGGGCGTTCGCCGCGCGCATGTGGGCGCCGCAGCTGGCGGTCCTGGCCGTGACCATGGTCCTGCTGTGGGTCTTCTACTGGCGGCGGCGGATGCGCGGGGAGGAGACCTACGACCCGCCCGCTCCGGCGCCCGTCCAGGACCGGGTGCTGTTCTCCGCCACCGGCGCCGCGTGCCTGCTGTTCATCGGGGCGATCCTCGCCGGCGTGCACACCGGGATCCAGCTCGGCGTCGCCGCGACCGCCGCCGCCGTCGTGGCCGTGGTCGCCTTCGCCGTGCGCGACCGGTCGGCGCTGCGCCCCGCTCTCATCCCCTGGCAGCTCATGGTGTTCGTCACCGGGCTGTTCCTCGTCGTCCCCACTCTGGAGCGTTTCGGGCTGGACGACGCCATGCGCGCACTGATCGGCGAGGACGGCGGAACGGCCGGGGCGGTCCGGGCGGCGTTCTCGGGGGCGGGGCTGTCGAACGTCCTCAACAACCTCCCCGCCTACGTGGCAGGGGAATCGGCCGTGCCCGCCCCGAACAAGGACCAGCTGCTGTCCCTGCTCGTCGGGACGAACGTGGGGCCCGTCATCACGCCCTGGGGGTCGCTGGCCACGCTGCTGTGGTTCGAGTGGTGCCGGCGCTGGGACGTGCGCGTGCCGATGCGCACGTTCGTCCTGGCGGGAACGGTCCTGGCCGTGACGGGCTCGGCCGCCGCCGTCGGAGTCCTCCTGCTGACCGGCTGAGCACGCCCGGGGGAGGGCTCACCGGGCGAGGGAGGCGCGCCCGCCCTGCGGGTCGATCTTCGCCGTGGTCTCCAGGAGCCGGTCGAGCAGTTCGGGACGCGCCGCCACGAAGCCCAGCTCGGACGCCGGGCGGTCGATGCCCAGCTCGTACGGGGCGCCGTCCAGGCGGCGCAGCTCGGCGCCCGCCTCGGCCGCCACCAGCATCCCGGCGGGCAGGTCCACGATCTCGGGCAGGTACCCGACGATGCCGTCGATGTCGCCGCGCGCCAGCATCGTCCACGCCACCAGCGGCGCCCACAGTTGCAGCATGCGCGCGCACCGCAGCTCCAGGGCCGAGCGCATGGCGAACGCCACCGGATCGCCCGCGCCGACCTGGTGGCCCTGCGTCCAGGCCAGCAGCGGGTTCCTCTCCCGCCCCGGCCGGGGGCGGTCGGCCAGCGTCAGGGGCCGCCCCTCCGGGCCCAGGGCGCCCCGCCCGCGCACCGCCGACCACGTCCGGCCGCTCACCGGGTCGTGCACGACGCCCAGGACCGGCTCGGCGCGCGCGCACAACGCGAGCCCGACCGCGTACACCGGCATGCCGATCGCCACGTTGTTGGTGCCGTCCAGCGGGTCGACGAGCCAGACCATCTCCTCGCCGGGCGCGCCGTCGAGGATCCCGGACTCCTCGGCGATGATCCTGTGCCCCGGGTACGCGGCCCGCAGCCGCCCGACGATCAGATCCTCGGCGGCGGTGTCCAGTTCGGTCACCACGTCCCCGCCCGCGCCCTTCGGCCGCACGCCGAGAGGGCCGTCCACACGGGCGCTGAGCAGCGCGCCCGCCGCCTCCGCCGCCTCCACCGCGACGCGGCGGGCCTCGGAGAGATCGACCGGAAGGGCCGCTGACGGGGTCGTGGGTCTCATCGGGCCTCTCCAGTGGGATCCGGCGTCCGGCTACCGGCGCGGTGAGCAGTGGGCTGCGGCGATCCTGCGGGCCGAGCGCCGCAGGGCCCGCAGGGTGTCGGCGTGGGCGGAAAGCGAGCGGCGCACCTTGTGGCTGGGAACGTCCAGAGGGCCGAGCGACAGGTCGCCCCCGCCCGGCGTCAGCCGGCCGAGGGCGACCGTGGCGGCGTCCAGCCCGTCCTCTATGAGCGTGCTGTGGAAGACACCGGCGGGCAGGGTGTACGACTCCCCGGTCCGGTGCGTGCTGGACCTGGCGGGGGCGCAGTGGACGGCCCTCCCGGTCGCCCTCAGCTCGTCCAGGTCGCCCTGGCTCACGACCTCGAAGACCTGCTGCGTCCCCGTTGCGGAAGCCTCGCTGACGTCCATCCGCACGTTCCGGACCGTCCCGTACAGGACGAAGCTGAGCAGGTCCCAGCTGTGGCAGTGGACCGGCGACGTGGTGGACGGCGCCGGACGCACCTCCGGCGTCCAGATGTGCAGGCACACCCCGAAGTCGCCGCTGCGCTCCAGGGGAAGGCACAGGAAGCCCAGGGGATGCCGCACCGCGGGAACGGAGGAGCGGCCCGCCGCGGCGTCCTCCAGGGCTCCGCCGAGGATCCGCCCCGCCCACGCGGGCAGCGTCCGCGCCGCGGTACCGGCGTGGATCTCCTCGCGGATCTCCTCGTACTTCACTCCGGCGGCCTCACCTTTCGCCGACACCCTCCGCACCGGCCGTCCCCCCGGCCCGGGCGGGGTCACTCGTAGGGGTCCTTGGCCCGCAGGGCCTTTCGTATGATCTCGATGACGTCGCGGTCGGTATAGCCCTGCGCGAGGTCGATTCCGATGACCTCGAAGAGCTTGCGCGCTTCCTCCACGGTCGGCTCGTCGTCCAGGGGCGCCAGCCTGGCCTGCTCGACCGGGACGCGCCGCGCCTGGTCGAGGCTGGTCTGCAGTTCCGCGCTCACCCAGCTGTAGTAGAACTTGGCGCTGTCGACGACCAGGGCCTCGCCGCGCGGGTCGTCGCGGGTGACCACCACACGCGAGGACGCGAGGTCGTAGCGCAGGGTCGTCATCGTCTGCGCGAGGCCGATGTCGATGTCGAGCATCGCGAACCGCTGCTTGTGCCAGCACGCCGCCAGGATCGTGGCGTACGCCTCCTTGCGGGTGCGCTCCAGCGTCCACGGCTCGCCCGTGGCGTCCGGTCCGTCCGACACCGAGCGGCGGTGGCGCGCGTACGCCTCGCACACCTCCACGTTCGTGGGGTCGAGGATCTCCAGGCGGAACAGCAGCGTCCGCCGTTCCCGGCGGGCGGCGGCCACGCACTCGGGCAGCGTGCGCGCGCGGATGTAGGTGCCCGTCCCGCCCTTGAAGAACCACCGGTCGGTGTCGCGGCGGGCCTCCGCCAGGACCTGCGCCACCTGCGCCCCGCTGATGACCCGCACGACCGTGGTCTCGTCCAGCGCGCGCTTGGTGTCGGCCAGGACGCCCTCGAACTCCTCGATGTGGGTCAGCTTGGCGTCGAGCTCGCCGAGCGTGGCCGACGAGGCGCGCAGCGTGTCGCGCACCTCCGCCTCGACCGGGATCCTCCGCCCGCGGTCGCGCAGCACCGACGTCGCCAGCAGGCCGATCACCGCGAGGATCCCGCTGTTGGTGATTTCGGTCTCGTTCGGCAGGTTCACCCCGAGGCCGAGCACCGCCACGACGATCGCCAGGACCAGCGCGATCACTGCGTCGGCGTTCTTCCCGAACCAGTCGGCGAATCGGGCCATTGTGCGGTTTCCCCGTCCTTGTCGGCGCCGGGGCGTCGGGGACGCTGAAGGGTCGTCCCCCCCGAACGGCACGACCGGCGCGGTCATCGTAACCACAGCGCCCATTCGCTTTGAAAGCCCTGCAGGTAAGGGCTTCGCTCGCGTGCGAGACAGGCGCCCTTCCGATCGCTATAGGCTCGTCGCCATGCGCGTACGGGGATGGTGGTCGGGGGCATGGCCCACCCGGCGTTCCCGTGCGTTCGACATCGCGATCGCCGTGTCGTTCGCGGTGCTCGACGGCGTCTTCCTGTGGTTCGCCGACCAGAAGTTCTGGCTGCCCCCGCCCGTCGTGTCCGCCTGCAGCGTCGTGCTCGGCCTGGCCCTGATCGTGCGGCGCTCCCACCCGGTCGGGCTGGCCGTGTTCGCGGTGGTCTACGGCACCGTCACGGGCGCCGGAGCGTTCAGCACCCTGATCGTCCTGTACTCGCTCGCCGCCTACACCGCGTCCCGCCGCACGGTGGTGGCGATCGCGCTCGGCGGCTACGTCGCCAGCCTGGTCTTCCCGGCCCCGACCGCGGCGACGGAGTCCTTCCTCGCCCAGTCGATCTTCGGGATCGCGTTCGTCGGGGTCCCCGTCCTGCTGGGCCTCTACATGGGCGCGCGCAAGCAGCTCCTGGCCTCGCTCCAGGAACGCGCGGCGAGGCTCGAACGCGAGCAGCACCTGCTCGCGGAGCGCGCGCGGGGGGAGGAACGCACCCGCATCGCGCGCGAGATGCACGACGTGGTCGCCAACCGCATCAGCGTGATGGTCGTCCACGCGGGCGCGCTGAAGGCGATCGCCGTCCGCGACCCGGCGCGGGCCGCCGAGACCGCCTCGGTCATCGGCGACATGGGGCGCCAGGCGCTGGAGGAGCTCCGCCACGTCGTCGGAGTGCTCCGGCAGGGGGAGGAGGCCCTCCCGCAGCAGGTGGTGACGCTGGCGCACCTCCGCGAGCTGGTCGGCCAGTCCGGCGCCGCGGGCCTGCGCGTGGACCTGACGATCCGCGGCGAGGAGCGCCCCATGCCCGCCGCCGTCGGCCGGACGGTCTACCGGCTCGTGCAGGAGGCCCTCACCAACGTCCACAAGCACGCCGGCGCCGCCGCCACCCGCGTGGAGCTCGGCCTCCTCCCGGAGGCGGTCGAGGTGGAGATCGCCAACGAACCGCCCACGGCCGGGCCCGAGCACCGGCTGCCCTCCGGCGGGAACGGCCTGGTGGGGCTGCGCGAGCGCGTCACCGCCCTCGGCGGCAGCTTCGACGCCGGCCCCCGCGCCGGCGGCTACGCCGTCCGGGCCCGGCTCCCGCTGCCCGCCTCCTGAGCCGGGGCCGCGGCCCCCGCGCGCGGCCGCGGAATGTCGGAGCCCCTGCATACAGTTGGGAGAGCAGGGAGATGGCCGAATCCAGGGGGAGTGTCGATGCGCCCAGTCACGGACCTGCGGCGCCGCGTGGCGCCGTTCGAGGTCGTCACCGAGATGACGCCGTCGGGCGACCAGCCGCAGGCGATCGCCGAGCTCGCCGCCCGCGTCTCGGCCGGTGAGAAGGACAACGTGCTGCTCGGCGCGACCGGCACCGGCAAGACCGCCACGATCGCGTGGCTGGTGGAGAAGCTGCAACGGCCCGTCCTCGTCATGCAGCCGAACAAGACCCTCGCCGCCCAGTTCGCCAACGAGCTGCGCGAGATGCTGCCGAACAACGCCGTCGAGTACTTCGTGTCGTACTACGACTACTACCAGCCCGAGGCGTACATCCCGCAGACCGACACCTACATCGAGAAGGACTCCTCGATCAACGACGAGGTCGACCGGCTGCGGCACTCGGCGACCAACTCGCTGCTCACCCGCCGCGACACCGTCGTCGTCGCGTCCGTGTCCTGCATCTACGGCCTGGGCACGCCGCAGGAGTACGTCGACCGGATGGTCCGGCTGAAGGTCGGCCAGGAGATCGACCGCGACGACCTGCTCCGGCAGCTCGTCGGCATGCAGTACACCCGCAACGACCTCGCCTTCACCCGCGGCACCTTCCGCGTCCGCGGCGACACCGTCGAGATCATCCCGCAGTACGAGGAGCTCGCCGTCAGGATCGAGATGTTCGGCGACGAGATCGAGAAGCTCGCCACCCTGCACCCGCTCACCGGCGAGCTGATCACCGAGGACGAGGAGCTGTACGTCTTCCCCGCCTCCCACTACGTCGCGGGCCCCGAGCGCATGGAGCGGGCCATCGGCCAGATCGAGGCCGAGCTGGAGGAGACCCTCGCCGTGATGGAGCGGCAGGGCAAGATGCTGGAGGCGCAGCGCCTGCGCATGCGCACCACCTACGACATCGAGATGATGCGGCAGGTCGGCACCTGCTCCGGCATCGAGAACTACTCCCGGCACATCGACGGCCGCGGCCCCGGCACCGCCCCGAACACCCTCCTCGACTACTTCCCCGAAGACTTCCTCCTCGTCGTCGACGAGTCCCACCAGACGGTCCCGCAGATCGGCGCCATGTACGAGGGCGACGCGTCCCGCAAGCGGATGCTGGTCGAGCACGGGTTCCGGCTGCCGTCCGCCATGGACAACCGCCCGCTGAAGTGGGAGGAGTTCCTCGGCCGGATCGGCCAGACCGTCTACCTGTCGGCGACGCCCGGCCCCTACGAGATGAACCGCGTCAAGGGCGACGTCGTCGAGCAGGTCATCCGCCCCACCGGCCTGATCGACCCGGAGATCGTCGTCAAGCCCACCAAGGGCCAGATCGACGACCTCATCCACGAGATCCGCGAGCGCACCGAGCGCGACGAGCGCGTCCTCGTCACCACCCTCACCAAGAAGATGGCCGAGGACCTCACCGACTACCTCCTCGAACTCGGCATCCAGGTCCGCTACCTGCACAGCGAGGTCGACACCCTGCGCCGCATCGAGCTGCTGCGCGAGCTGCGCGCCGGCGACTTCGACGTCCTCGTCGGCATCAACCTCCTCCGCGAGGGCCTCGACCTGCCCGAGGTCTCCCTCGTGGCGATCCTCGACGCCGACAAGGAGGGCTTCCTGCGCTCGGAGACGTCGCTCATCCAGACGATCGGCCGCGCGGCCCGCAACGTGTCGGGCCAGGTCCACATGTACGCCGACACCGTCACCCCGTCCATGGAGCGGGCGATCGACGAGACCACCCGGCGCCGCGCCAAGCAGCGCGCCTACAACGAGGAGCACGGCATCGAGCCGCAGGCGCTGCGCAAGCGCATCGCCGACATCCTCGACTCCCTCGCCCGCGAGGACGCCGACACCGAGACCCTGATCGGCGGTGCCGGCCGCCAGCAGAGCCGCGGCAAGGCGCCCGTCCCCGGCCTCGCGTCCCGCACCAGGGAGGCCGGCCGCCACGCCGCCGACCTGGTCGGCGAGCGCCCCCGCGAGGAGCTGGAGGGCCTCATCGAGCAGATGACCGACCAGATGCACCAGGCCGCCACCGACCTGCAGTTCGAACTGGCCGCTCGCCTCCGCGACGAGATCAAGGAACTCAAGCGCGAACTCCGCGACATGAAGGAGGCCGGCGTCAAGTAGCCCCCGGCCGACGACGCCCCGCCGGCAACACCGGCCCACCGACCCCGCGAACCCCAGCCCAGACCGGACGCGCCCACCGGCCCGCCGGGAGCGATCGGCGGGAATGGCCGCTTCAGGGGCGGGTGGGTGACGGGAAGGCGAGGACGAGGCGGTCTTCGACCGGGCGGTAGCCGAGGCGGTGGTAGACGCTGTTGCTGGTCGGGTTGGCGAGGTCGGTGAACAGCACGACCTCCTCGGCGCCGGCGTCCTGGGCGGCGCGGGTGACGGCGGCGGTCACCGCGGCCCCGTAGCCGCGGCGGCGGTGCTCGGCGGGGGTGTAGACGGGCGCCACGCGCGCCGTTCCCGCGATCGCCGGCGTCCGTCCCGCCAGGGCCACCGGGCGTCCGCCCGCCTCCCACAGCACGATGCCGCCCTCCGCGAGCCGCCCGTCGATCATCGCCGTGTTCGGGTCGCCGTGGGCGCCGGCGTCACGGCGGAACGCCGCGTACCAGTCGCGCACCAGATCCTGGTCGCCGACGTCCGCGACGCGCGCGGCGCCTTCCGGCGGCGGGTCCGGCATGTCGAGACCCGCCAGCCGGTGGAGCCGCTCGTGCCGCGCGACGCGGGCCGGGCTTCCGGTCCGGCGGGTCCACGCGTCCGCGAAGTTCTCGGCGGTCTCCTGCGTCCCGTTGACGCCGGGGACCGCCGGCTCGCGTCCGGCCAGAACCTCGGCCAGCTCCGACGCCGCAGGCCCCGGCATCGCGCTCAGCAGGACCGGATACGGCCCCGTCCACACGCAGGTGCCCGCGACGTCGTCACCCGCCGTCCACCAGCCGAACAGCGCCTTCGGGTACAGGCCGGGCCCCAAGGTCCGGATCGCCTTGGTCACCGTCAGCGGCACAGTGTTCGCCACAGGATCGGCGCACAAGAATCCCTCCGCGCGCGCCAGGAACTCTTCGACATCGCCGGTCAGCTTCCACGCCATGCCTCAGCATGCCCCCGGCCACGTCCCGGACGCAGCCCAATTTCAGTGCCCTCAGGTCGTGGCCGGTGGTTCGCTTGGGTAAGGGCGCCCAGCTGACCCGTAACAGCCTGCAAAGGGCCGCGGCGCATCGCTGTGTCACTTCCGGCGCGCACTGGGTGTCCTGCCAGGGACGCGCTCTATGCCCAAAAGCCCGAGGCCGCCACGGGCTAGCTGTCCCAGCGGTGTGGGGAGCTGGCCGGGGCGGCCCTGTTCTGGTGTTGGCTGTTCAGCGCGTGGTCAGGGCGGCGGGGGAGGGGCGCTGTCTGCGGCGGAGGCAGTAGGCGATGGTCGCGGCTGCCAGGAGGGGACCCCAGGCCACGAGAGGGCCGTAGGAGGCGGCGAAGAGGACGAGCCTCCAGCCTTCGAGCCGCACCGCGGTCCCGTCCGGGGCGGTGAAGTCGTTGAAGCCGGGCAGGGCGACGAGCGTTCCCACGGTGAGGAGGGCGGCGCCCGCGCCCGCCGGGACGGCGGCGGCCAGGACCGGCACCCTGCGCCCGCCGAGCCCGGGGACCCGGCGCGGGACGACCTCGCCCCACCGGGAGACGAGGCCGACGGCGAGGAAGGCCAGCGCCTCGCTGAGGACGCTGAGGAAGATCGTGTATCCCCACATCGGGAGCCAGGCGGGGACGTCGCCCCGCGCGTCGCTCGCGTCCCCGCGGAGCGGCCCGATCGGAGCGCCGAAGCCCAGCGCGATCCGCCAGACGCAGGACGGCAGGACCACCAGGCTCGCGGCGTAGGCGGAGACGACCGCCCACCGCGGCGCGTCCTCGACGGTATGGCCGTGCATCCGGCGGACCACCGCCGTTGCGTTCCTCAGCATGTTCGCCCTTCCGGTCGTGCGGTTGCCTGCACGGACAGTGAAGGGCCTGCGCCCGGTGCGGGGCCTCCCTCGTGCGCGTGATCCGGCTCCCCTCCGGGAGGGAGCCGCCACCCTGCCGGCGGAGGGGGGCCGGGGGCCGCCGGTGCGGGTTTCCAGGGCGGTGCGGCGGGACGTGATCGGTAGCGTGTCGGGAATGGCGGACACGGCGGGCGATCGGATGCTGGGGTGCCTGTTCGGAGGGGCGGTCGGTGAGGCGCTCGGACGTCCCGTGGAGGGGATGTCGCTCGCCGAGATCCGCGCGGCCTGCGGACCGGCGGGCGTGACCGGGCTTCCCCGGCGCGCGGAGATCGGGGAGGCGACGCAGCTGAGCCTGCTCACCGCGCAGGCGGGCGTCCAGGCGTCCATCCGGGCCCGGGCGAGGGGGATCGGCGGCGCGTACTTCGGGCTGGCGCAGGCGAACTACCTCGCGTGGCTCCGCGCCCAGGGCGAGCGGATCCCGGAGCAGGACTCGCCGGTGAGCGGTCCGGCGCTGCGCGACCCGGCGGTGACGGCCGGACGCGGCGCCGGCCGCACCACCCTCGCCGCGCTGCGCAGGGCGGCGGAGCGCGGCAAGCCGGGGTGGCCGCTCGGCACGGTGGACGAGCCCGTCAACGACTCCAAGGGCTCCGCCGGGACGGTCCGGGCCGCGCCGTGCGGTTTCGGGCATCCCGATCCGGGGGCCGTCTTCGCCCGGGGGCAGGGCACGGCGGCGCTCACCCACGGCCACCCGTCCGGCCGCCTCCCCGCGGGCACGCTCGCCGTGGCGGTGTCGGCGCTCGTCCACGGCGCCGCCCTCGCCGACGCGCTGAGGGTCGCCATGGCGGAGCTCCGCAAGCACGCCGGGCACGAAGAGACGTCGGCGGCGCTGGAGAAGGCGCTGGCGCTGCCGCTCAGCGGCCCGGCGCCCGAGCGGCTGGAGAGCCTCGGCGGCGGGTTCACCGGTCCGGAGGCCCTCGCCATCGCGGTCCACGCCGCGCTCGCCGCCGAGGCCGCGGGCGGGTACCCGCTGGAGATCGTCCCGCGCGGGATGCTGCTCGCCGTCAACCACTCCGGCGACAGCGACTCCACGGGGGCCGTCTGCGGGAACCTCCTCGGCGCCCGGTACGGTTCGCGGGCCGTCCCCGAGCACTGGCGCGCGGGCGTCGAGGCCGCCGGGACCATCGCCGTCCTCGCCGAGGGCAGCGCCGTCGAGTTCGGCCCGAGCCCGCCCGCCGACTCCTACGGCGAGCCGCCGATGGACTGGCACATGCGCTTCTACGCCTGACCAGGGGCCGGATAATCGGGAGGACGGGGTCCGGGGGAGCGCCTACGATCGCGGCATGGGGCATGAGGTCAGGACGGCGCGGGCCGAGGACCTGCCGGGGCTGGCGGAGATCGAGAACTCGGGGGACGCGATGTTCCGCGAGATCGGGATCGTGTTCCCGCCGGGCCCGACCGTGGTCGAGCAGGTGATCGGGAAGGGCGCGGAGATCGTGGTGGCGGGGGACCCGCCGGTCGGGTTCGCCGCCGTCGAGGAGGTCGACGGGGCCGCGCACCTGGAGCAGATCTCGGTGCGCGGAGACCTGGTGGGGCGCGGGATCGGCGTTCTGCTCCTGGAGGAGGTCAAGGCGCGGGCCGCCGCGGCCGGGGCGCCCGGAGTCAGCCTGCTCACGTTCCGGGACGTCCCGTGGAACGGCCCCTGGTACGCCCGGCACGGGTTCGCGGAACTGCCGCGGGAGCGGTGGGGGCCGGGGATCGCGGCCTACTGGGACGCCGAGGTCGAGGCCGGCCTGCACGAGCTGGGCCCCCGGCTGGTCATGTGGGCGCCGCTCGGGCGTCCCAGTTAAAGATCTACAATGTAAAGGCGGGAACCTGGGGCGCCCGGCGGACGTCTGGCCCATGGACGTCCGGTGCGTGCACGGAGGAGAGCGATGATCAGCCCGGTCGCGTGGGTGCGGGGCCGTCTCGGCGAGCGGGGGGCCGCGCTCGCGCTCCTGGCGCTGCTGCTGGCGCTGGCGGTCGTCCCTCTGGTGGCGATGCCGGCGGCGCGGTGCGAGGTGTTCGGGGCCGGGTGCCACGCTCCGGACCCCGAGCGGCGCGCCGACCCCGTCGTCGCGGGCACCCGGACGATCACCCCGGCCGAGGTGGCGACGCGGGGCGCCTACGTCGCGCTGGGGGACTCGTACTCGGCGGGCGTCGGGGCGGAGGCGACCGTGGGCGACCAGAATCCGCTCGACCGGTGCCACCGGACGTCCAAGGCGTACTTCCACGAGGTCTCACGGGCGTTCCGTTTCGCGAAGGGCGCCGCGTTCTGGGCGTGCTCCGGCGCGACCACCGAGGACGTGCTGGACGGACGGGGCGGCGAACCCCCGCAGATCGGCCGCATCGGACGGGACACCAGCCTGGTCACCCTCAGCATCGGCGGCAACGACGTCGGGTTCTCGCGGGTGCTCGCCGGCTGCGTGGTGAAGCTGCCGTGGGGGCGGGGCTGCTCCGCGCAGGGCGAGGAGATCGCCCGGCGGATGGCCGAGCTCCGGCGGAGCCTGCCCGCCCTGCTGGCCGAGATCACCGCGCGGGCGCCGTACGCGCGGGTGGTCGTGATGTCCTACCCGAAGGCGTTCTCCGAGGTCAGCGGCGTGGACGGGGACAACATCACCGTGCCGGACCAGCGCTGGCTGAACGCGCGGGCCTACGAGCTGGGCGGGGTGATCCGGCAGTCGGTGACGGAGGCCGACGCGCGCAAGGTGGCCGGGCACCGGCACGGCAGCGTCGAGTTCGTGGACGCCTACAGCGCGTTCGCCGGCCACGAGGTCGGCAGCCGCGACGCCTACATGAACGGCCTGACGCTGAACCTCGCGGCGCTCGAAGCGGAGCCGCGCAGCTACCACCCGACGGTCGCCGGGCAGCAGGCGCTCGCCCGGCTCTTCGTCGACCAGATCAAGAAGGGCCCGGGCCGCGCGCTCTCCTGAGGGCGCCGCCCGATCTCGCCGCGACCGGTGAGAGCCGTCCCCGAACAGGGCACGACTGTCCTGGGGGTTCTGCGATGGCCATCACGATCGCTCTCGCGGGGGACACGATGCTCGGACGCGGCGTGGCGGAGGAGATCGCCGCGTCCGGCCCGCACGGCCTGTTCTCCGAGGAGGTGCGCGAGGTCTTCCACGAGGCCGACCTCGCCCTGGTGAACCTGGAGTGCTGCGTGTCCGGGCGCGGGCGGCGGTGGGACGCGCCGGACAAGCCGTTCCACTTCCGCGCGCCGCCGGCCGCGGCCGAAACCCTCGCCGACCTCGGCGTCGACTGCGTGACGCTCGCCAACAACCACGCTCTGGACTACGGGCCGGACGCGCTGGCGGACACGCTCGACATCCTCCGGCGGACGGGCATCCGGACCGTCGGAGCCGGCGAGGACCTCCCGCGGGCGCGGGAGCCCGCCGTCCTGGAGGCGGGGGGAGTGCGGGTCGCGGTCGTCGGCGTCACCGACCATCCGGCCGATTTCGCCGCCGGACCGGACCGGCCGGGCGTCGCCCTCGCCGACCTGGAGGACGGCGTCCCCGGCTCCCTGCTGGAGGAGATCCGGCGGCTCCGCGGCGGCCACGACGCCGTCCTGGTCATGCCGCACTGGGGGCCGAACATGATCCCGGCGCCGCTGCCCTACGTCCGGCGCGCCGCGGGGAGGCTGGTGGACGCGGGCGCGACGCTCGTCGCCGGGAGTTCCGCGCACGTCTTCCACGCCGTGGCGTGGCCGGTCGTGTTCGACATGGGCGACTTCATCGACGACTACGCGGTGGACGCCCTGCTGCGCAACGACCTCGGCCTGCTGTTCCTGGTGACGCTGGACGCCGCCGGGCCGTCCCGGATCGAGGCGGTGCCGATCCGGCTGGACTTCTGCCGCACCCGCCTGGCCGCCGGCGCCGACCGCGCCTGGATCATCGACCGCTTCGCCAAGGCCTGCGCCGCCTTCGACACGCCGGTGACCGTCCGGGACGACCGGATCGTCGTCGAACGGCTGTAGGGGAGGGTCAGCGCAGCGCGGCCGCGACGACCCCGGTGACCGTCCTGCGCACGGCCTCGTCGTCCGGAGGCGCGGCGGTCCGGTCGGCGAACAGCAGGTGGGCGGCGCCGACCAGGGTGGGGGCGAGCAGGTCGACCTCGGCGTCCGCCGCGACGCGGCCGAGTTCGCGCTCGGCGGCGAGGTAGGAGGCGATCATCTCCACGGCCTCGGTGAGCACCGGCACGCCGGCCGGCCAGGTCCGCCGCAGCCGGGCGCGCAGCTCGTCCCGGAAGGTGATGAGGGGGAGGATCGCGACGGCGACCGACGTGAAGACGGCCCTCAGGGCGGCGGAGAGGTTGCCGACGACGGTGCCGGTCCCGGCGGCGTCGCGGAGGGCGGCGGCCTCGGCGTCCATCCGGTCCACGCGGTCCAGCACGAACTCGGCGAGGAAGGCGTCGAAGTCGGCGAAGTGCCGGTGCAGGACGCCCTTGGCGCAGTCCGCCTCGGCGGTGACGGCCCGGCTGGTCAGCGCGCTCGGCCCCTCCCGCAGCAGGACGCGTTCGGCGGCGTCGAACAGCTGCCCGCGCACGTCGCGCATGGCGACCCCTGTCGGCACGGCGGATCCCCCTTGACGAGTGGGCAAGCGCCCATTCATAGTGGGCGCATGCCCATTATAGCGACCGACCCGTCCCCCGAGCCGCATCGCGCCCGCGAGGTGGCGGAGTCCTTCGGCACGGACCCCGAACGCTACGACCGCGCCCGGCCCCGCTATCCCGACGCCCTCGTGGAGCGGATCGCCGCCGCCTGCCCCGGCCCCGACGTCCTCGACGTCGGCTGCGGCACGGGCATCGAGGCCCGCCAGTTCCAGGCGGCGGGCTGCACGGTGCTCGGCGTCGAGCCCGACGCGCGGATGGCCGCCTTCGCGCGGCGCGGCGGCCTGGAGGTCGAGGAGGCCACGTTCGAGTCCTGGGACCCCACGGGCCGGGACTTCGACGCCGTGATCGCCGGGACGGCCTGGCACTGGGTGGACCCGGTCGCCGGAGCGGCCAAGGCGGCGCGGGTGCTGCGCCCGCGCGGCCGGCTGGCGGCGTTCTGGCACGTGTTCCAGCTCCCGCCCGCCGTGGCGGACGCCTTCGCCGCCGTCTACCGGCGGGTCGTGCCCGACTCGCCGTTCACCGTCCACGCGGACAGGCCGGCCATGGAGATCTACCAGATGATGTTCGCCAAGGCCGCCGACGGGATCCGGGCCGCCGGAGGCTTCGGCGCGCCGGAGCAATGGCGGTTCGACTGGGAGCACACCTACACCCGCGACGAGTGGCTGGACCAGATGCCCACCCACGGCACGCTCACCAGGCTCCCGGAGGCCGACCGGGCGCGGGTGCTGGAGGGCGTCGGCGAGGCCGTCGACGCCATGGGGGGCTCCTTCGTCATGCCTTACGCCACCATGGCCGTCACCGCGGTGCGCGACCCCGGCGAGGGGTGACGGGCGGCCTCAGGTCTGCTTCACCGGGTGCACGCGGCGCCGGGTGTCGATCCCGGCGGCGTTGCGCGGGTCGCGGCCCGGCAGGTGAACCTCGTATCCGGTCGCGTCCGCGTGGTAGAGGCGCAGCGGGGCGTCGCCGCTGAGCTCGTCCGGCTGGAAGGCCACCGCGCCCGGACCGGCGTCGGGGAACGCCTCGGCGCAGCGCCGCGGCAGATCATCGTCCGGAACGACGGAGGCCACGGCGTCGACGTAGACGGCGCGGCCCTGCCCGATCTCCACGTTCGAGTCGAAGACGACGAGGGCGACCTCCGGGCGCGCGGCGATGTTGCCGGAGTGTCGCGCGTCCGGGGAGGACACCCAGTAGAACGTGCGGTAGCCGGCGTGCGTGAAGTACACCGGCGACAGGCGGGGCCGGTGATCGGCCTCGCTCGTCCCCAGGGTCATGTACCGGTTCTCGTCGATGACGGCTCGCGCCAACTCGTCCAAATCCTCTGGCAGGCTCATGGAGGAGAAGTCTCGCGGATGGGGCTGACGTCCGCGGACCGGAAGGACGCACATGAACGAGCCGATCGAGGAACCCGGCATCGTCGTCAGGGCCATGCGCCCGGGCGACGCCGGCCGCGTGCTGGCGATCTACCAGGAGGGCCTGGACACCGGCCAGGCCAGCTTCGAGACCACGGCCCCGACCTGGGCGCAGTTCGACGCCGCCAAGCTGGGGCGCCACCGTTACGTGGCCGCCGAGGCGGGCCCGTCGGGCGAGGTCCTCGGCTGGATCGCCGCCGTGCCCGTCTCCGACCGCTGCTGCTACAGCGGGGTGGTGGAGCACAGTGTCTACGTCAGCCTTCGTGCGCAGGGCCGGGGTGTGGGCTCCGCACTGCTGGCCGCCCTGATCGCCTCCACCGAGGAGGAGGGCATCTGGACGATCCAGTCGGGCGTCTTCCCCGAGAACACCTCCAGCCTGCGGCTCCACGCCAAGGCCGGGTTCCGCACGGTGGGCGTCCGCGAACGCCTGGGCCGCCTCAACGGCCGCTGGAGGGACGTCGTCCTCCTCGAACGCCGTAGCCCCCGCGTCCTGTAGCGCGGCTCAGCGGAGCGATCGATCGTCCGGACGGCCGAACCGTACCGGCACGCCCGGCGAGTACAGCACGCTGACCGGTTCCCCGAGCGGCCCCGGCAGGCCCGCCGCGGCCACGAGGTTCTCCTCGCAGCGCAGGAGCGACGCCCGGTGCAGCGGCCACCGCGGATGGACGTTCGGCAGGAACGCGACACGCCCGCGGACGGCGGTGTGCATGCCCCAGCGGGCGGTCAGGAAGTGCTCCAGCTCCGAAGGCTCCTCCACCCGTTCGCCGATCCGCACGGCGATCCGGCTGTAGGCGCCGCGCGGGCCCGGCCAGCGTCGTGAACTGGCGTAACCGATCACGTCGTCCCGGGCTCGGATGGCCATGCGCGCCCACTGGTACGGCAGCCGGACCCCGGCCCTCGCGATCAGCACGGGCAGCAGCCGCGCGGCGTCCAGCGACCGGAAGACCACACCGCGCCGCCCCTGTGCGTCCACCGAGTACAGCCGCACGTTCGTTTCCGGGAACGTCCCGAAGTACGGGACTCCGGGCAGCCTGAACCACCCGACCCGGTCCATCCTGAACGCGATGAGACCGACATAGGTGGCCCCGTGCAGTGTGTCCGGAGCGACGCCCTTCGGTAGCAGCGGCGCCACCCGTCGCGGCTCCACGGCCCAGTGGACGAACGCCAGGTCACGCCACCACTGCGTGATCCACGGCCTGGGGACCACGCCGGGCGGATCGGCCGCGATGGGCTGGGGAACGGGCACCCCGCCATCGTCGCACACGGTCGATCATGTACCTCGCGGTCCGTGCCGGTCCCCCGGAGAACGCCGTCGTCGGCGCCGGTATCCGCGCGGTAACCGGGGGACTCGGAAGTGCCGTCTTCTGATCCCACCGGCAGTGCCGGACGATGTGGCCGGTGGCAAGAGGGAACCGGCCGTCACCTGGGGAACCACCCCGTCCGGTTCCGTCGAAGGAGTGCCGGGCGACGATGTCCGATTCGAGCGAGCGAATGAACGGGCGCGCATGGGGCGTCCTGATGGTGCTGTGCGGCGCGATCTTCCTAGAGGGGATCGACGTCGCGATGCTGAACGTCGCGCTGCCGTCGATCCGCGCCGACCTGGGCCTGTCCACGGGGATGCTCGGCGGCGTGGTGAGCGCGTACGTGCTCGGCTACGGCGGTTTCATGCTGCTGGGCGGCCGGGCCGCCGACCTGCTGGGGCACCGGCGGATGTTCGTCCTGTGGCTGTCGGTCTTCCTGGTCTTCTCCGGCGTCGGCGGATTCGCCACCGGGGGCTGGATGCTGCTGGCCGCGCGTTTCCTCACGGGCGTCGCGGCCGCGTTCATGGCGCCCGCCGGGCTGGCGCTGGTCACCTCCACCTTCCCCGAGGGGCCGGCGCGCACCCGGGCACTGGGCGTCTACGCGGGGACGGCGGCGGGCGGGTTCTCGCTGGGGCTGGTGGCCGGGGGCATGCTCGCGTCCTTCGGCTGGAGGTGGGTGTTCTTCGCGCCGGTCATCATGGCGGCGCTGATCCTGGTGGCGGCGCCGGCCCTGCTCCCCGGCGCGGGCGCGGTGCGGAGCCCGGGCGGTTTCGACATCGCCGGGGCACTGACCGTCACGGGGGCGATGCTGCTGCTGGCGTACGGGGTGGTCCGGCTGGAGGACCTCGGCGCGGGAACGGGCCTGGACGCCCTGCGCACCGCCCTCGCCGTCCCGGTCGCGGCGGCGGTGCTGGGCGCGGTCGTGGTCGCGTTCGGCCTCCGCTCGCCCGCGACCCCGGATGACGCGACCCCGGACTGGAGCCCGCTCGCCGAGCCCGCCGAGACCGCCGCCTGATCGGGAAGGGAGACGCCAGTGGCCACGAAGGTGAAGTCGTTCACCGAGATCAGGGATCAGTTCGACGCCTACATCGGCGACATCGTGTACGCGACCATGACCACCGTCGACGCGAAGGGCCGGCCCCGCGCGCGTGTGCTCATCCCCGTCTGGGAGACCGGCGACGGCCGCCCGCTGGGTTGGCTCGCCACATACCGGACGCCCGTGAAGGCCGCGCATCTGGCCGGCAATCCGCACACCACGTTCTCCTACTGGACGCCGAGGCAGAACGCGGTCAGCATCGACGCCGTCGCCGCCTGGGACGACGACCTGGAGACCAAGCGCCGCGTCTGGGACCTCTACCGGCGGACGAGCCCGCGGGGCGCCGGGTACGACCTGGGCCGGTTCTGGCGCGGCGGGCCGGAGGACCCGGAACTGCACGTCCTGCGGCTGGAGCCCTGGCGCGTCCAGGTGATCAGGGGGACCGACCTCCGCAGCACCATCTGGTACGCCGAAGGGAAGCACTGAGCGGGCGCCGGGGCCGGGGCGTCGCCCTTGCCGGGCCGGACCGGCGGGCCCGGCCCGGTCATCTCGACGCCCTCAGGGCTGAGTGGCCGACTCCTCGCCGGTGATGCGGTTGAGGCGCTCCACCGCGTCGGCGAAGTCCTCGACCATGTCGTAGACGACCTGGCGGGCGGGCTTGACGGTGTTCATCAGGCCGACGCACTGGCCGACGAAGTAGTTCGCCAGGGCGCGGGCGCCCGGATTGCCGGACTCGGCCACCTTGGTGATCTGCCGCATGGCGCCCTCCGCCACGATCATCTGGATCGGCATGCCGAGCGGGCCGGGGCTGTCCGGGCCCTCCCACTCCTGCGTCCACGCGGACCGCAGCTGCCGTGCGGGCTTGCCGGTCCGCGATCGCGACCGGATCGTGTCGCGGGACGTGGCGGCGAGCAGCTTCTCCTTGACCGGCGGGGACGTCTCGGCCTCCTCGGTGGTGAGCCACACCGAGCCGCACCACACGCCGGACGCGCCGAGCGCCAGGGCCGCGGCCATCTGGCGTCCGGTGGCGATCCCGCCCGCGGCGAGGACGGGCACCGGCGCGACCGTGTCGACCACCTCGGGGACGAGCACCATCGTGGAGATCTCGCCGGTGTGCCCGCCGGCCTCCCCGCCCTGCGCGACGACGAGGTCGACGCCGGCGGCGACCTGGCGGCGGGCGTGCTCGGACGTGCCGACCAGCGCGGCGACGGGGATCCCGGCGGCCTTGGCCTTCTCCACCATCAGCGGCGGAGGGGTGCCGAGGGCGCTGGCGATGAGGCCGATCGGGTGGGCGAGCGACACGTCGATCAGCTCGGTGGCGCCCTCCTTGGTGACCTGCGCCCCGCCGCGCGCGTTGGACCGCTTCGCCTTCTCGATGTCGGGCAGCGGGACGTCGTACCTGGCGAACAGTCCGACGAGGAAGTTCCAGTGCTCGTCGGGGACGGCGGCGAGCAGGGCGTCCAGGCCGCCGCCGCCCTCCGCCGCCTTGTCGATCTTGCCGGGGACGAGCACGTCGACGCCGTAGGGGCGGCCGCCCACGTGGTCGTCGATCCAGCGCAGCTCCTCTTCGAGCCGGTCCGGGGTGTACGCGACGGCGCCGAGGACGCCGAACCCGCCGGCGTTGGTGACGGCGGCGACGACGTCGCGGCAGTGGCTGAAGGCGAACAGCGGGAACTCGATGCCGAACCGTGCGCAGACCTCGGTGTTCATGGCCCGACGCTAACGGACCGAACCGCGTTCGGTCCAGGGGCGGAACAGCACGTACGACTCGCCCTCGTCCGGATGCTCGAACGCCGCGCGCAGCGCGAGCCCCTCCCGCAGGTCCGCGCGCTCCACGCCGTCGAGGCGGGCGTGCAGCCACGGCCCCTCGGCCAGCTCGACCAGCGCCAGGAACACGGGTGGCTCCTTGGGCAGGACCGTCCAGGTCACCAGGGTCGCCGCGCCGCTCGCCTCGGCCCAGCCGAGGTCCTCCTCGCCGCATCCGGGGCAGCCGCTCGCGTCCGGCGCGAACCACCGGTCGCACGCCTCGCAGCGCCGGACGACGAGCCGGCCGGCGGCCGTGCCGTCGAAGAACGGGTCGGTCCGCCCGTCCCGCCGCAGAACGCCGACGTCCATGCCTAGGCCCCCTTCTCGTGCGGGCTGACGACCAGCGTGGAGTGGTGGTCGAGGATCCCGCCGTTCCCGCTGACGAGGATCACGTCGGTGGAGGGCGCCTGCCGCTCCCCGCCGTCCCCCCGCGCCTGGATCACGGCCTCCGACAGGGGCGTCATGCCCCACATGTAGTACGCCGACAGCTGCCCGCCGCCGGTGTTGGTCGGCAGCGGCCCGCCGGGCCCGAGCGCGCCGGACGCGGCGAACGCGCCGCCCTCGCCCTTGGCGCAGAACCCGTAGTCCTCCAGCGTCACCAGGACCGTGTAGGTGTAGCAGTCGTACAGCTCGCACACGTCCACGTCGGCGACGGTGACGCCGGCCATCTTCATCGCCGCCGCGCCGGACGCCGCGGCGCCCGTCGTCAGGCCGAAGTCGCTGCCGCGCTCCTTGCGGTGACCCGGGTGCCCCTGCCCCCAGCCCCACAGGTGCACGGGCGGGCGCGCCAGGTCGCGGGCCCGGTCGGCGCTCGTCACGATGACGGCGACGGCGCCGTTGGACACCAGGCAGCAGTCCAGCAGGTGCAGCGGCTCGGACACCCAGCGGGAGCGCTGGTGGTCCTCGATCGTGATCGGCTCGCGCATCTGGGCGAGCGGGTTGCCGGCGGCCCACCGCCGGGTCGCCACGGCGATCGCGCCGAGCTGCTCGCTCGTCGTGCCGTAGCGGGCCATGTGCCGCTGGGCGGCGAGGGCGTAGTGGGAGTTCACGCTGCGCAGACCGAGCGCCGCCGTCATCCCCCCGAACCCGTACCATTCCTTCCCGCGGCCGTCGCGGTTGTAGGCCGAGCCCGCCGACTGCTTCGGCTTCAGCGGCGCGTCCGCGAACACGCACGCGACCGTGGTCGCCGAACCGTTCAGCACCGCCATCGCCGCGTACGAGACCATCGCCCCGGCCGTCGCGCCGAAGGAGTTGACCAGGGCCAGCAGCCGCAGGTCGCGCAGGCCGAGCGTGTCGGCCAGCTCGATCCCGGGCGAGCCGCCCAGGCCGTGACTGACCAGCAGCCCGTCCAGGTCGCCGAGCGCCAGGCCCGCGTCGGCGGCGGCCAGCCGCACCGCGTCGGCGGCGAGCCGCCGCGGGCTGCGCCCGTAGACCCTGCCGAGCTCGGTCATGCCGAGCCCCACGATCGAAGTGCCCATCGCCTCGCTCTCCTCGTCCGTCGGCGCCACGGTACAGAATCGCGTTCGGTAGGGGAGCGGGCGGGGTGATCGCCGGCCCGGACGCCGCCCCGCGCGGGCGGCCCCGCAAAGGGAGTCGCCCGCGTCCCCGGGGCGACGGGGACGCGGGCGACGCGGGGGACGCGGTCACGGCCGGCGGGCCCGGACCGGTCAGGAGGCGAGGACGGCCTGCAGGAAGTCGCGGGTGCGCTGCTCGGACGGCTCGCCGAAGATCTGGTCCGGGGGCCCCTCCTCGACGATCTGGCCCTGGTCGAACATCAGCACCCGGTCGGAGATGTCCTTGGCGAAGGCCATCTCGTGGGTGACGCAGAGCAGGGTCAGGTCGCTCTGCCGCGCGATGTCGCGCAGCAGGTCCTGGACGCCGACCACGAGTTCGGGGTCGAGCGCCGAGGTGACCTCGTCCAGCAGCAGCACCCTCGGCTGCATGGCCAGCGCCCGCGCGATCGCCACCCGCTGCTGCTGGCCGCCCGACAGCTGGGTGGGGTGCGCGTTCTCCTTGTCCGCCAGGCCGACCAGGTCCAGCAGGCCGCGGGCCCGCTCGACCGCCTCGTCCTTGGACACCCCGAGCACGCGCACCGGCCCCTCGGTGAGGTTGCGCAGCACGTTCATGTTCGGGAACAGGTTGAACTGCTGGAACACCATGCCGACCTGCTTGCGCATCTCGTGCAGGTGCTTCTGGTTCGCCGGGACGCGCTTGCCGCCGCGGTCCATGTGCCACAGCGTCTCGTCGCCGATCCAGATCAGCCCGTCGTCGAGCTTCTCCAGCGTCATCAGCAGCCGCAGGATCGTGGTCTTGCCCGACCCGCTCGGCCCGATGAGCGTCACCCGCTCCCCGGGCGCCACGGTGAAGTCGAGCTCGCGGAGCACCACGTTGGAGCCGAACCGCTTCACCACCTTCTCGAAGCGGATGCCCGGCGCCTCGCCGCGCGGCAGCTCCGCGGCCGGCTCGGCCTTCGTGGCGGCGCCCTTCTCCGTGGACACGCCCGCGTCGGCGGCCGCCTCGCCGGGGACGGGATCGTGCGCCGTTGCGGCGCCTTCCGGGGCCGCGCGGTCCGCCGCGCCCCCGGGGTCGACTGCGTCGGTGTCAATTGGTGGCATAACGCCTCTCCAAGCGGCGGACGAGTATCGAGGATATGACGCTGACCACGACGAACAACAGGCCGACCATGGTGATCGGCTCCAGGAACTGCAGGGTCTTGGACCCGACCTGGTACGCGGAGAACAGCAGCTCCGCGACGTTGATCGCCAGCAGCATCGGCGAATCCTTGAACATCGCGATCAGATAGTTGCCGAGCGTCGGGATCACCCGCCGGATCGCCTGCGGCAGGACGACGTCCAGCCACACCCGCGAACGCGGCAGGTTCAGCGCGGTGCACGCCTCCCACTGCCCCTTCGGGACGTCGGCGATGCCGGCCCGGTACACCTCGGCCGTGTAGGTCGAGTAGTGGATCCCGAGCGTGATGGTGCCCGCGGTGAGCGACCCGATGGTCACGCCCCAGGCGGGCAGCACGAAGAACACGAAGTACAGCTGCGGGATCAGCGGCGTGGACCTGATGAACTCGGTGACCCACCGGATCACCTGGTTGAAGATCCGGCTGGGGGAGCGGCGCAGCAGCGTCCACACCAGCCCGAGGACCAGGGCGATCACGTAGCCCAGCAGCGTCGCGGTGAGCGTGTAGCGCAGCCCGTCCAGCAGGTCGGGCAGGATCTCGCCGGAATAGTGCCAGTCCCAGCTCATCAGCCGCTCACCCCCGCCCCGGGCGCGCCGGCCGCGATCGTCTTGAGGGACTGCTCAGGGGGCAGCCTGCGGCCCAGCATCCGGTCCACGCGCCGCTCGGCGTAGCGGACGAACAGCTGCAGGACCTGCGCGATCACGAAGTACAGGACGAGCACGACCGTGAAGGCCGCCACCGTCTGGCCGGTGCTGCCCTGGATGTTCTTGGAGACGCGGGTCAGGTCGACCAGACCCACCAGGGACACGATGGCGGTGCCCTTCATCAGCTCGATGATCAGGTTGCCGAACGGGGGCAGCATCAGCGCGAACGCCTGCGGCAGCAGCACGCGCCGCATGCGCTGGAACGGGGTGAAGTTCAGCGCGATCGTCGCCTCGTACTGCGCCTTCGGGACGGCGTTGATCGATCCGCGCACCACCTCGGCGCCGTAGGCGCCGACGTTCAGGCCGAGGGCCAGCACGGCCGCGAACATCGTGGAGAACCGGAGACCGATCAGGGGGAGGGCGTAGAAGAACCAGTACAGCAGCACCAGCGTGGCGTTGCCGCGGAAGAACTCCACGTACACGCGGTTCAGCCCGCGCGCCCACGCGTGCCGCGACGTGCCCGCCATCCCGAAGACGAGCGCGAGCACGAGCGCCAGCGCGCCGCCGAGGAGGGTGAGCCGGATGGTGACCCACGCCCCGTCCAGCCACTGTGGATAGCTGTCGAGGACCTCGGACACGGGTCAGCCCTGGCAGAACTTGGCGGCGGTGTCCTCCGGCCGGGGCATCTCCGCCTGGGTGAAGCCGAACGGCTGCAGGACCGGCAGCAGCTTGCCGCCCTGCTGGAGCTTGGCGAGCTCGCCGTTCCAGGCGTTCAGCAGGTCCGAGTCGGCCTTGCGGAACGCGAACGCCCCGGCGCCGAGCTGCTCCTTGCCGTCGATGACGGGGGTGAACGCGTCGGTGACCTCGAAGCCCTCGCCCTTGTGCTTGGTCAGCAGGTCGGCGAGCGAGATGCGGGTCAGCCAGATGCAGTCGATGCGCCCGGCCTTCAGGCCCTCGTAGGCGCTCGCCTGGTCGGCGAACGTCTTGATGTCGCCCTTCTTGACGCCGGTCTTCTCGGCGTACCCGGCCTCGACCGCACCGGTGAGCACGCCGACCTTGGCGCCCTTCTTGCCCGGGTCCTCGGCGGCCTTGAGGCCCTTCGGGTTGCCCTGCGGCACCATGAAGGCGCTCTTGGCGACGTACTCGGGGTTGGCGAACGCCGCGGAGGCGCACCGCTCCGGCGTGATGAACATGCCGGCGGCGATCGCGTCGAAGCGCTTGGCGTTGAGCCCGCCGATGAGCCCCCCGAAGTCGACCTGGACGCCCTTGATCTCGTCGATGCCGAGGTTCTTGAAGATGGCGCGCGCGAGCTCGGGGGCCTCGCCCGTCAGCTTCCCGGACTTGTCGGTGAAGCCGTAGGGGGCCTCGTTGGCGAACCCGACCGTGATCGTCCCGGAGTCCTTGGCCTTCTGCAGCGTCCCGCCGCCGGCCTTCTCCTTCGCCGGATCCGTCGTGGAGCAGCCCGCCGCGGCCAGCGGCGCCGCGGCGGACAGCAGGACGGCGGTGCGGAGGAAGTCGCGTCTCGAGGAAGTCATCGTCGAACTCCTGGTGATGGGTGCGCTCCGCGCCCGCAGGGAGGCCGGACGGCCCCCTTGCGGGCGCGGAGCGGGGTGGATCGGGTTATCGAGTTGTGCGGCTCAGGCGCCGGCGGTCCCCTCCGGAGCGGTGTCGCCTCCGACGGGAGTGAAGTCACGGGCGCCGATGAACGAGGGACGGGGCGCGGGGGCGGAGAACGGCTCGACGCACGTGTTCTCCACGCTGTTGAACACGATGAACACGTTGGAGCGCGGGAACGGGGTGATGTTCCCGTTCGAGCCGTGCATGCAGTTGCAGTCGAACATGGTCGCCGAGCCCGCGGGTCCGGTGAACAGTTCGATCCCGTGCTTGTCGGCCAGGATGGACAGGCTGGCGGGGTCGGGCGTACCGATCTCCTGTCCGCGCAGGGACTCCTTGTAGTGGTCGTCCGGGGTCTCCCCGACACACGCCACGAAGGTCTTGTGCGAGCCAGGCATGATCATTAGCCCGCCATTGTGCACGAAATTCTCGGTGAGCGCGATGGATATGCTCACCGCGCGCATCCGGGGCATGCCGTCCTCCGCGTGCCAGGTCTCGAAGTCCGAGTGCCAGTAGAAGTCCTTGCCCGTGAAACCTGGCTTGTAGTTGACCCGGCTCTGGTGCACGTAAACATCCGAGCCGAGGATCTGCCTCGCCCGGCCGACCACGCGGGGATCGCGGACGAGTCCGGCGAACACCTCGCTGATCTTGTGCACCTCGAAGATGGAGCGGACCTCGTCCGAGCCGCGCTCGGTCACCGTGCGCTCGTCGGCCAGGATCTGCGGGTCCGACGACAGCCGGCGCAGCTCGGCCCGGAAGTCCTCGACCTCCTCCGGCGCGAGCAGCTGGTCGACCGACAGGAACCCGTTGGCCTCGAAGGAGTCGAGGGTCGCACCGTCGATGGGCCCGTCCTCCGCCCTGCCGTACACGACCGGGTCCTGGCGGTACAGCAGCGCGGCCTCGGAGGCCTTCCGGGTCGGGTAGGCGTCGTCGATCGTCGGATGGGACTCGATGATGCTCATGCGTCCTCCTCGGTCAGCAGGGGGTAGACACCGTTCTCGTCATGGACCTCCCGGCCGGTGCAGGGCGGGTTGAACACGCAGACGGTGCGCACGTCGGTGTGGGCGCGCAGGGTGTGGTGCTCGTGGCCGTCGAGCAGGTACATCACGCCCGGCTCGATCTTGTGCTTCTCGCCCGTCTCGTCGTTGGTCAGCTCGCCCTGGCCCTCGACGCAGTACACGGCCTCGATGTGGTTGGCGTACCACATCTTCGTCTCGGTCCCCGCGTACAGGATCGTCTCGTGCAGCGAGAACCCGACGCCCTCTTTGGCCAGGACGAAGCGGCGGCTGCACCAGGTCGGCGCCTGCACGTCGCGCTCCGTGCCGATGATCTCTCCGAGGGAACGAACGATCATTGAAACTCCTCTGCTGTGTCGGTGCCGGGCGGGCTCAGGCGGTGACCTTCTGGCGGACGGCCTCCACGGAGTCCGCGATGATCTCCAGGCCGGTGGCCAGGTCGGACTCGGCCGTGGTGAGCGGCGGCAGCAGCTTGACGACCTCGCCCTCGGGGCCGGAGGTCTCCATCAGCAGCCCGCGGGCGAACGCCTCGCCGCACACCTGCGTCGCGGCCTCCGGGTCCTTCATCACCAGGCCCCACGCCAGGCCGCGGCCGCGGACGCAGTCGATGGCGCCGGCGTGCGCGATCGCGATCTCGTTCAGCGCCGCCTGGACCTGCTGGCCCTTGGCGAGGGTCTGCTTCTCGAAGTCGTCGCCGGTCCAGTAGTCCTCCAGCGCGGCGACGGCGGTGATGAACGCCGGGTTGAAGCCGCGGAAGGTGCCGTTGTGCTCGCCCGGCTCCCACACGTCCAGCTCGCGCTTCATCAGCGTGATCGCGAAGGGCAGCCCGTAGCCGCTCAGGGACTTGGACAGGCAGACGATGTCCGGGGTGATCCCGGCCTCCTCGAAGCTGAAGAACGGCCCGGTGCGGCCGCACCCCATCTGCACGTCGTCGACGATGAGCAGGATGTCCTGCCGGTGGCACAGGTCCTGCAGGCCCCGCAGCCACTCGGCGGTGGCCACGTTGATGCCGCCCTCGCCCTGCACGGTCTCCACGATGACGGCGGCGGGCTTGTCCAGGCCGCTGCCGCTGTCGTCCAGCATCGTCTCGAAGAGCAGGAAGTCGGGCGTCCTGCCGTCGAGGTAGTTGTCGTAGGGCATCGCCACGCCGTGCCCGAGCGGCACGCCCGCGCCGGTGCGCTTCATCGAGTTGCCGGTGACGGCGAGCGCGCCGAGCGTCATCCCGTGGAAGGCGTTGGTGAAGCTGACGATGGTCTCCCGGCCGGTGTACTTGCGCGCCAGCTTCAGCGCCGCCTCGACCGAGTTGTTCCCCGCGGGCCCGGGGAACTGGACCTTGTAGTCGAGGTCGCGGGGCGCCAGGACGTACTCGTTGAAGCGTTCCAGGAACTCCCGCTTGGCCGTGGTGTACATGTCGAGCCCGTGCACGACGGCGTCACTGGCGAGGTAGTCCATCAGCCGGCGTTTCAGCCCCGGGTTGTTGTGCCCGTAGTTGAGGGTTCCGGCGCCGGCGAAGAAGTCGAGGTAGCGTTTGCCGTTCTCGTCGGTCATGTGGCTGCCCTGCGCGGTGGCGAACACCGTGGGCCAGCTTCTGCAGTAGCCGCGGACTTCCGATTCCATGCGGTCGAAAACGTCCATGTCTGCCTCCAGGCAGGGTCGGAGAGGAGCGGATGGGGGGCGTGGAGCGTAGGTCAGTTCGCGGCGGCGATCGGGCCGATCCTGAAGAGCACCTCGGGCTCGTGTCCCCCCTCGGGGAAGTGCTCCGCGGCGAACAGCGGGCTGCGGGCGAGCTCGCACCCGCGGGCCCTGGCGAAGGATTCGAACATGGCGGTGGAGGCGGCGTTGTCCGGCGTGACCGTGGCCTCCATGTACCGCAGCCCGCGGGGGCCGAGGCGGTCGGCCAGGCTGTCGAGCATGCGGCGGGCGAGGCCCTGTCCCCGGTGGTCGTGGTCGACGGCGACCTGCCACACGAAGAAGGTGTCCGGACGGGACGGGCGGACGTAACCGGTGATGAAGCCGCACGGGTCCGAGCCGTCACGCGCGACGACGGAAGTGTCCGCGAAATCGCGGCACCAGAGCGCGTAGCTGTACGGCGAGTTGACGTCCAGGACGCGTGAGTCCCGGGCGAGCCGCCAAAGCGCGGGTCCATCGGCGAGGCTCGGCACCTGGAGTTGCACTTCCGCGTTCGTCTCGTTGTTCCCGGGGCGTCGGGTCGGTGATTCCAGGGGTTGCGCTGCCATGTCCAGGCAATTTAGCGAATCTCGCGCGGTGATCGCAGATAGATGTTATCGACGAGATGTTTAGCCCGCTCACCACTGGGTATGGTTAGACGCTTTCCCGATTCGGGTGCAATTTGGGCGGTCTTGCCGCGGGCCGCGATCCGCTTTTCCCCGGGATACGCAGGAGGTACTTCCGGGTGCGCCGGAGATGTTGCCGGCATGCTTCCTGAATGCGACCTTAACGTTTCGTCGCGGGGTCGGGAGGGCTTTTTCGTATCGGTTGTGTGAGGTAAGTCACACAGATGGGGTGTCAACGGGGCGGGTGCGGCGGGCGTCACTCCGCATCGCGGGAGGTCGCGCCGCGCCCGGGCGGGGTGGGGCGGGTGTGGGCCGAAACGCTCCACGGGGCCGTCTGTACTGACCCCTGGGGGCAGGTGCGCTCTCCGGAGGGTAAGGCCGTGCTTGCTAACGAGTTAGGAAATGGGGATTTTGGTCCGCTTCCGGGTGGCGGGGACCGGACGGGCAAACCGGACCCCGACCCGGTTACGGACACACGGAAGCTCGTTGTCGGCGAGACCGATTCAACGACGGCCCCGCGACGTCCGATGACGCGATGTTATCAAGCGATGACGAAGTGTCACATCTTCCCGGCGAAGCGGTCGGTCGCCTCGATCAGGTGGTGCAGGATCCCGGGCTCGCTGTAGGCGTGCCCCGCGTCGTCGACGATGTGGAAGTCCGCCTCGGGCCACGCGCGGTGCAGGTCCCACGCCGTCGCGACCGGCGTGCACATGTCGTACCGGCCCTGCACGATCACGGCCGGGATGTGGCGGATCCGGTCCACGTCCCGGATCAGCTGGTCCTCCTCGAGGAAGCCCTCGTTGGTGAAGTAGTGGTTCTCGATGCGGGCGAACGCGACGGCGTACTCCGGCTCGCCGAAGCCGCCCGCCATCTCCGGGTCCGGCCGCAGCGTCAGCGTCGAGCCTTCCCACGTCGCCCACGCCTTGGCGGCGGTGATCCGCACCTCGGGGTCCGGCGACTCGAGCCGCTCGCGGAACGCCGAGATGAGGTCCTCGCGCTCGTCCTCGGGGATCGGCTCGACGTACTTCTCCCACAGGTCGGGGAAGATCAGCGACGCGCCCTCCTGGTAGAACCAGTACAGCTCGAACGGCCGCAGGGTGAAGATGCCGCGCAGCACCAGCTCGGTCACCCGGTCGGGATGCGTCTGCGCGTACGCCAGCGACAGGGCGCTGCCCCAGCTCCCGCCGAACACCAGCCAGCGCTCGATGCCGAGGTGCTCGCGGAGCCGCTCCATGTCGGCGACCAGGTTCCAGGTGGTGTTGCTCTCCAGCGACACCTCCGGGTCCTTCGCGTGCGGCAGGCTGCGGCCGCAGTTGCGCTGGTCGAACAGGACGATCCGGTACGCCTCCGGGTCGAACTGCCGGCGGTGCGCGGGGCTGCACCCCCCGCCGGGCCCGCCGTGCAGCATCACCGCGGGCTTGCCGTCCGGGTTCCCGCAGACCTCCCAGTAGATACGGTTTCCGTCGCCGACGTCGAGCAGCCCGGAGTCGTAGGGCTCGATCGGCGGGTACAGCGTGCGAAGCTCCATGGGGCGCGATTGTTCCATCCGGCCGGCGCCGGGGTCGGATGTGACCCACGGCACCTCCCGGACGGGTCGCGCGGAGGGTGATCAGGCGTCCTGCGTGCGCGAACGCCGGACCGGCGTGGAGAGGGCAAACCCCAAACTGGGCAAACGTTCCGCTGGTCGGGACTAGAGTGCTCCTAGTGAGCGAAGCGAGGAGCCACAGGGCCGGCAGCGGAGCGAGCGAGATGTGCACAACGACCCCCGCGAACGCGGCCGTGCGCCGCCGGGCGAGGAGACACGTGAGCGAAGTGACGAGCCGTCGGGCCGGGAACGCTGCGAGCAGGGCGAGCGGCGTGCCGCCGGTCGGTCCGCTCCCGTCCGGGAGGCGAGGAGACCGGTGAGCGAGCTGAACGGATCCGGCGGTTCCCGAGGAGTCCCCGACGCGGCGACTCCCTGGCCCGCCATGGGACGCGACCCGGGCGGCGCGCAGCAGTCGCTGCCGTCCGCCCAGCAGCCCATCCAGATGGCCAAGCCCGGACAGCCCGCCCAGGCGGGCCGGCACGGGCAGACGGGGGAGATCGTGCGCCCCGACGTCGAGCAGGCCGAGGCCCAGCCCTGGGACATCGTCGAGCGGCTCCGCCAGATGGCCGACCTCATCGGCGACGCGCTCGCCGCCGGGGAGCGCAAGGTCAACGAGGCGCAGACCGAGACCGCGGCGCAGATCGCGGCCGTCCAGGCGGAGAAGGAGTCGGCGCAGCGCGACGCGGCCGCCGCCTGGGGCGAGGTGCAGCGCGCCCGCGGCCAGGCCGAGCAGGCGGAGCGGCGCGCCGTGGAGGCCGAGCGCCAGGTCGCCGACGCCGAGCGCCGCGCGGCCGAGGTGCAGAACGAAGCCGTCACGCAGATCGCGGCGCTCCAGACGGAGAAGGAGAACGCCCAGCGCGACGCTGCAGCTGCCTGGAACCAGGCCCAGCAGGGCCGCGTCCAGGCCGACCAGGCCCGCGGTCAGGCCGAGCAGGCGCGCGTCCAGGCCGACCAGGCCCGCGCGCAGGCCGACCAGGCCCGCGCGCAGATGGAGCAGTTCCAGGCGCAGGCCGAGCAGGCCGAGCGGCGCGTCGCCGAGGCCGAGGCGACCGTCCGGCAGGCGATCCAGCAGCGCGACGCCATGAGCGAGGCCCGCGACGACGCCCTGCGCGCCGTCGAGGACGCCGTCGGCGGCCGCCGCTCCGCCGAGGCCGAGCGCGACCGCGTCGCCGAGCAGGCCGGGGAGCTGTCCCGCGCGCTGGAGACCGCGCACGCCGAGCTGGCGGGGCTCCGCGCCAAGGTCACCGACGCCGAGATGACCGCGCAGAACCTCCAGCATGCCGTCGTCGCGGCGGGCAAGGAGGCCGACGAGTCCCGGCGCCGCGCCGAGGTCGCCGAGCGCCGCGCGCAGGAGAACGAGCGCCGCGCGCAGGACGCCGAACGCCGCGTGCAGGACGCCGAGCGCCGGATGCAGGACGCCGAGCGCCGCGCCCAGGAGGCGGCCGGACGCGCCGACGCCGCCGAGGGCGAGCGGCAGCAGGCCCTCGACACGGCCGCCCAGTCTCTGGAGGCCGCCAAGAAGGCCGAGCGGGAGCGCGACGGCAACGCCAAGGCACGCGAGGCGGCCGAGCGTGCCCGGGAGGGGGCCGTCCAGGCGCAGGCGCGTGCCGAGTCCGAGCTGACCCTGGCCCGCGGCCGGGCCGACCAGGCCGGGCGCGAGCGCGACCAGACCGTCGCGGCGATGCGGCAGCTGGCCGCCGAGCGCGACGCCGTCGCCGAGAAGCTCGCCGAGCGCGACCAGTGGGTCGACCAGCTGGCGCAGGCCGTCACGGAGCAGCGCGCCCAGATCGCCGAGCTCTCCCAGGAACGCGACGCCGCCCGCCAGGCCGCCGACCAGGCCCGCTCCCTGATCGACGAACTGACCCGCCAGCTCCGCACCATCATGCCCACCGCCGCCACCCCCCGCCTGTAGGGACGGCCCACACCCCCGGACGAGGCAGGGTCTCAGCGGACAAGGGGGCGCCCCGGACACGACGGCCGCCTTCCTGCCACTGCGGCAGCCCTGCCAGCGGGTGAGGCGTCAGCGCGCCCATGGGTGTCACGAGGCGCCAGCGGATGGAGGTTGCCCCCGAACAGGGCGGTCGAGATCCGTCCGCCGCGCCGGCCACGCAAGCGGAAGGCGATCGCGCTCTTGGACGGGTGGGTCTCAGCGGACGTGGGGTCGCCACCAGACGCGACGGCCGCGTTCTTGCCGCTGCGGCGGCATACAAGGGGGAGGCGGCCGCGCGCACGCGGGGGTTGCGAGTCTTGTGTGGCTGGGGGTGCCGTCGGACGCGCTGGCCGGTGGGGCCGTCGCGCTGACATCAGGTGGCGGCGCAACCACGCGACGACCGGAAGGTGGCGATCGCGTCCGAAGGCAGGTTCGAGCGAAGCGAGAACCTGATCGCGCAGCGAGCCGCCAGGCGAGCCGGAGCGATGCCAGCGATCGCCGCGTTTATCGACGATGGAGGGCCGCCAGGCCCGAAGGAGGAGAGAAGCGCAGTAGGAACGAGGCCCCCCGGGCCGAAGGAGGAGAGAAATGCAATAAGCTAGAACCCCGTGGACAGTGCGGTACCGTCCGCCTCGTAACGACCACGGGAGCGCCTTCTTGCCTTCGGCTACCACTGGTAGGTCACGTCCTACCAAGCATCTCTTCGTCACCGGCGGTGTCGCCTCAAGCCTCGGCAAGGGTCTGACGGCGTCCAGCCTCGGGCGGCTTCTCGCCCTCCGCGGCCTCCGGGTCACCATGCAGAAGCTCGACCCCTACCTCAACGTCGACCCCGGAACGATGAACCCGTTCCAGCACGGCGAGGTCTTCGTCACCGACGACGGCGCCGAGACCGATCTGGACATCGGGCACTACGAGCGGTTCCTCGACACGGAGCTGCACGGGTCGGCGAACGTCACCACCGGCCAGGTGTACTCCAACGTGATCGCCAAGGAGCGGCGCGGGGAGTACCTCGGCGACACCGTGCAGGTGATCCCGCACATCACCAACGAGATCAAGGACCGGATCCGGGGGATGGCCGACGACGGCGACGTCGACATCGTCATCACCGAGGTCGGGGGGACGGTCGGCGACATCGAGTCGCTGCCGTTCCTGGAGTCGGTGCGGCAGATCCGGCACGAGATCGGCCGGGAGAACTGCTTCTTCCTGCACGTGTCGCTGCTGCCCTACATCGGGCCGTCCGGCGAGCTGAAGACCAAGCCGACGCAGCACTCGGTCGCCGCGCTGCGCTCCATCGGCATCCAGCCCGACGCGATCGTGTGCCGGTCGGACCGGCCGATCACCGACGGGCTCAAGCAGAAGATCAGCCTGATGTGCGACGTCGACCGCGAGGCCGTGGTGTCCGCGGTGGACGCCGCCAGCATCTACGACATCCCGAAGGTGCTGCACTCGGAGGGCCTGGACGCCTACGTGGTGCGCCGCCTGGACCTGCCGTTCCGCGACGTCGACTGGGGCGCGTGGGACGAGCTGCTGCGCCGCGTCCACAAGCCCGCCCGCGAGGTCACGATCGCGCTGGTCGGCAAGTACATCGACCTGCCCGACGCGTACCTGTCGGTCACCGAGGCGCTGCGGCACGGCGGGTTCGGCAACGACGCCAAGGTGCACATCCGCTGGGTGAAGAGCGACGACTGCGAGACGCCTGAGGGCGCCAAGCGGGAGCTGGACGGCGTCGACGGCGTCCTGGTCCCGGGCGGGTTCGGCGTCCGGGGCATCGAGGGCAAGCTCGGCGCCATCCGGCACGCCCGCGAGAACCGGGTTCCGCTGCTCGGCATCTGCCTCGGGCTCCAGTGCATGGTCATCGAGGCGGCGCGGACCCTCGGCGGGCTCGCCGACGCCGGCAGCTCCGAGTTCGACGCCACGACCGCGCATCCCGTCGTCGCCACCATGGCCGACCAGCTCGACGTCGTGGCGGGGGAGCGCGACATGGGCGGCACGATGCGGCTCGGCCTCTACCCGGCCGACCTGGCCGACGGGTCGGTCGTGCGGGAGCTGTACGGGGAGGCGAAGGTGTCCGAGCGGCACCGGCACCGCTACGAGGTCAACAACTCCTACCGCGAGCGGCTGGAGCAGGCGGGGCTGCGGTTCTCGGGCCTGTCGCCCGACGGCCGCCTGGTGGAGTACGTCGAGCTGCCCCGCGAGCAGCACCCGTTCTTCGTCGGGACCCAGGCGCACCCGGAGTTCCGGTCCCGTCCGACCCGCCCGCATCCGCTGTTCACCGGCCTCGTGTCCGCCGCCCTCGGTTACGCCGAGGCCCGCGCGGACGGGGACGCCTCGTGAGCGGCGGCGAGGAGCTGGGCCCGGGCGACGTCCGCGACCGTCCCGACCGCTGGAAGGTCGTGGAGTCCTCCACGCCCTTCCGGGGGCGCGTCTTCAGCGTCCGCAGCGACCGGGTGGAGATGCCGCGCGGCGAGGGCACCGAGGCCGTGACGCGGGACGTCATCGAGCACACCGGCTCGGTCGGCGTCATCGCCGTCGACGACCGCGACCGGGTGCTGCTGCTGCGGCAGTACCGGCACCCGGTGGCGCGGCAGTTGTGGGAGGCGCCCGCCGGGCTCCGGGACGTGGAGGGCGAGCCCCTGCACAAGCTCGCCGAGCGGGAGCTGCTGGAGGAGGCCGGGTACCGCGCCGAGCGCTGGGACACCCTGATCGACGTCTTCCCGTCGCCCGGCATGGCCGACGAGCGCATCCGGATCTTCCTTGCGCGCGGTCTCACCGAGGTCCCGGCCGACGAGATCGACTTCGAGCGCGTCCACGAGGAGGCCGACATGCCGGTCGTGTGGGTGCCGCTGGAGGAGGCGGTCCGCAAGGTGTTCGCCGGTGAGCTGCACAACATGATCGCGTGCATGGGGGTCCTCGCGGTGCGCGCCGCACGCGACTCGGGTTTCGCGGACCTGCGCCCCGTCGACGCGCCGGAGGACTGAGCCGGATGAGGTCCCCCTCCGGTCGCCGGAGGGGGCATGATGGGCGGGTCCCCGGAGCCCACGGCCGGAAGAGGTGCCGTCCTGTCCCCGAGCCCGTCCTCCCGGAGCACCGCGCGGCGCCCCGAACGCGACGCCGGCGCTGGGTCCGCGCTCGATTCGGCCGTGCGCGCCTACCTGGGGCACCTGGCCGTCGAGCGCGGTCTCGCCGCCAACACGCTCAGCTCCTACCGCCGCGACCTGCGCCGCTACGCGCAGGTGCAGGCGGGGCGGGGCCGGGAGGCCGTCGGGGAGATCGCGGAGGAGGACGTCCGCGCGTTCCTGGCGGGGCTGCGCGAGGGCGACGGGGAGCATCCGCCGCTGTCGGCGGGCTCGGCGGCGCGGGCGCTGGTGGCGGTCCGGGGGCTGCACCGGTTCGCGCTGCGCGAGGGGCTCGCCGCCGGCGACCCCGCCCATGACGTCAAGCCGCCCACGCCGCCGCGCCGGCTGCCGAAGGCGATCTCGCTGGAGGACGTCGAGCGCCTGCTGGCGGCGGCGGCCGGCCCGTCCGGCGACCCCGGCACCGCGCGCGGCCTGCGCGACCGGGCGCTGCTGGAGCTGCTCTACGGGTCGGGCGCGCGCATCTCCGAGGCCGTCGGCCTGGACGTCGACGACCTCGACCTGCGGGACGGGTTCGCCCGCGTGGCCGGCAAGGGCGGCAAGGCGCGGGTCGTGCCCATCGGCGACTACGCCCGCGAGGCCGTGGACGCCTACCTGGTGCGGGCCCGCCCCGAGCTGGCCGGGGCCGGGCGGGGCGGCCCGGCGCTGTTCCTGAACGCGCGCGGCGGACGGCTGTCGCGGCAGGGCGCCTGGATGGTGCTGCGCGCCGCCGCCGACCGGGCGCAGCTGTCGGAGGTGTCCCCGCACACGCTGCGGCACTCGTTCGCCACGCACCTGCTGGACGGCGGGGCCGACGTCCGCGTCGTCCAGGAACTGCTGGGGCACGCCTCGGTCACCACCACGCAGGTCTACACTCTCGTCACCGTCCAGCTGCTGCGCGAGGTGTACGCGACCTCGCACCCGAGGGCGCGGAACTGACCCGCTCCGCGGGCGCGGCGGACAGGCACTAAGGGACGAATCGGGCCATCCGGCACATCGACAAATCGCGACGTTCGTTGCGCGTCGGCTTGAGCGACGGGGTGGACGGGCCTAGAGTCCCCGTTCTGGATGGCATTTCCAGGCCGCCGGGGAGGGATCTGGTGACCAGCACTAACAGTGCGGATGGAGTCCTCTCCTCCGCCACCATAGAGACCGACCCGAGTCGCGCCCTCGGGCCCACTCAGCGACCCGTGCCGGTGTTCCCGGAGCCGGAGCCGCTGGCCGAGCACGGGCCCGCGCGGATCGTGGCCGTGTGCAACCAGAAGGGCGGCGTCGGCAAGACCACCACGACGATCAACCTGGGCGCCGCGCTCGCCGAGTACGGCCGCCGCGTCCTGCTCGTCGACTTCGACCCGCAGGGCGCCCTGTCGGTGGGCCTCGGCAAGGGCGACCCCCGCCAGCTCGAGGTGACGATCCACAACCTGCTGCTCGAACGCGACACCGAGTGGGAGGACGTCGTCATCGAGACCGGCGTCGACGGGATGGACCTGCTGCCGAGCAACATCGACCTGTCCGGCGCCGAGGTCCAGCTCGTCCACGAGGTCGGCCGCGAGTACATCCTGCAGGGCGCGCTGAAGTCGGCGGTCGACCACTACGACTACATCCTCATCGACTGCCAGCCCTCGCTCGGCCTGCTCACCGTGAACGCGCTGGCCGCCAGCGAGGGCGTGCTGATCCCGCTGGAGTGCGAGTACTTCGCGATGCGCGGCGTCGCGCTGCTGATGGAGACGATCGAGAAGGTGCAGGGCCGGATCAACCCGGGCCTGGTCATCGACGGCGTCCTCGGCACCATGTACGACTCGCGGACGCTGCACACCCGGGAGGTCCTCGGGCGCATCGTCGAGGCGTTCGGCGACAAGGTGTTCCACACCGTGATCAACCGTACGGTGCGGTTCCCCGACGCGACCGTCGCGGGGGAGCCGATCACTTTCTTCGACCCCAGCTCGATGGGCGCGAACGCCTACCGCAGCCTCGCCCGCGAGGTCCTCATCCGGTGGGCCGAGTTCGAGTGAGGCCGCCCGGCCGCCGCTGATCCCGAGGGAGCGCACCATGGGCCACCCCCCGCCCGCGCCGTACGGCCCGCCGCCCGGCGCCCTCCCGCCGCCCTCGCCGACCCGGGGGCGGGGCCCGCTGGTCATCGTGCTGGTCGCGGTGACCGCCGTGGTGCTGGTCGCGGTCTGCGGCCTCGGGGCCTATCTGGTCCTGCGCGAGGACGGCGGCTCCTCGGCCGCCGCCTCGTCCGGCCCGGTCGACCTGCGCGTGCCGTTGACGTTCCAGCTCGTGGCGAGCGTGTCCGCCCCGCCGTGCGCGGGCGGCGCCGTCACCGTCACGGGCGCCTCCGAGTGCTACACGCTGGGTCCGGACGCCTTGGCGGTGCGCCGGCTGGAAAAGGTCGAGGCCGTCCCGCCCGACCCGGCGCGCGGCAGCCCCGGATGGTCCGTCGCGCTGACGCTGACCTCGGCGGACGCGCCCCGCTTCGCCGAACTGACCCGCGGGGCCGCCGCGGCCTTCGCCGCCCGGGAGCCCGGCGGGCGGATGGCGATGCTCGTCGGCGGGGCCCTCGTGTCGGAGCCCGCGCAGGTGATGCAGGCCATCACCGGCGGCGAAGTGGAGATCAACGGACCCGCCGCCACCTTCACCCGCGCCTACGCGGAAGGCCTCGTCCGGCGGATGACGGGGCGGTAGCGCCCGCCCGCGGCGGCGTCACCGCCGGTGATCGCGGCTGGTGCGAGCGCGCGCCGGGGCATGGGACGATGGGGCCGGTGAGCACAGGGCACGAGGAGCTCTCCGCTACCGTGAGCGACGTGGACGCGACGTCGCCCGAGCCGGGGCGCGAGACCGACGAGGAGCAGGGGTTCCGCGTCCGCCTGGACAACTTCGAGGGCCCCTTCGACCTGCTGCTCGGCCTGATCTCCAAGCACAAGCTCGACATCACCGAGGTGTCGCTGCACAAGGTCACCGACGACTTCATCGCCCACATCCGCTCGCACGGCGCGGAGTGGGACCTCGACCAGGCCAGCCACTTCCTGCTGGTCGCCGCGACCCTGCTGGACCTCAAGGCCGCCCGGCTGCTGCCGTCCGGCGAGGTCGACGACGAGGAGGACCTGGCGCTGCTGGAGGCCCGCGACCTGCTGTTCGCGCGGCTGCTGCAGTACCGGGCGTACAAGGAGGTCGCGCGGGTGATCGCGGCGCGCGTCGCCGACGCGAGCCGCCGGTTCCCGCGCCTGGTCCCGATGGAGCCGAAGTTCGCCAACCTCCTGCCGGAGGTGCTGCTCGGCCTCGGCCCGCAGGAGTTCGCGCGGCTCGCCGCCAAGGCGCTCGCCCCGAAGACGCCGCCGTCGGTCTCGGTCGAGCACATGTACCAGCCGAAGGCCAGCGTCAAGGAGCAGGCCGCGATCGTCGTGGAGCTGCTCCGCCGGCTGCGCCGGACCACCTTCCGCGTCCTGGCGGCCGACGCCGAGGGCACCTACGAGGTGGTCGCCCGGTTCCTGGCCCTGCTGGAGCTGTACCGGGAGCAGGCGGTCACGTTCGAGCAGGACGAGCCCCTCGGCGAGCTCCACGTCACCTGGACCGGAACCGACGACGGCGACGTCGAGGTCGGCGACGACTACGAGGGCGCCGCGAAGAAGGACCCCGCGGAGGGCGCCGCCGGGGACGCCGCCGGACCCGACGAGAAGAGCCGGAAGGACGAGGAAGACGATGAGTGAGGAACCCGGCGCGGACGCGCCGGAGCTTCCGGGGCTGCGCGCCTCGATCGAGGCGATCCTGCTCGTGGTGGACGAGCCGGTCACCGAGATGACGCTCGCGCAGCTGCTGGAGCGGCCCCGCGGCGAGGTCGCCGCGACGCTGCGGGAGCTGGCCGCGGAATACACCGAGCAGGGCCGGGGGTTCGATCTCAGGGAGGTCGCCGGCGGCTGGCGGTTCTACACCCGGGACGTCTGCGCCCCGGTGGTGGAGCGGTTCGTCACCGACGGGCAGCAGGCGCGGCTCACCCAGGCCGCACTTGAGACGCTCGCCGTCGTCGCCTACCGGCAGCCGGTGAGCCGGGCCCGCGTGTCGGCGATCCGCGGCGTCAACAGCGACGGCGTCATGCGGACGCTGACCCTGCGCGGCCTGATCGAGGACGCCGGGCAGGACCCGGAGTCGCAGGCCCACCTCTACCGGACCACCGGGTACTTCCTGGAGCGGCTGGGGCTGCGCGATCTCGACGAGCTTCCCGAGCTCGCCCCCTACCTTCCCGATGACCTTCCAGAAGAGATAGTTGAGGACGCGTGAGCGAGAACGAGGGCGTACGCCTGCAGAAGGTCCTGGCCGAGGCCGGGATCGGCAGCCGCCGCCACTGCGAGGAGCTGATCGGCGAGGGCCGCGTCACCGTCAACGGGCACAAGGTGTTCCGCTTCGGTGAGCGCGTCGACCCGCGGAGCGCCGTCATCCATGTGGACGGCAAGCGGGTCGAGACCAGGTCCGAGATGCGCTATTACGCCATCAACAAGCCGCGCGGCGTGGTGTCGACCATGGCGGACGAGCGGGGCCGCAAGTCCCTGGCCGACTACGTGGAGGTGCCCGAGCGGCTGTTCCACGTGGGGCGGCTGGACACCGACACCGAGGGCCTGATCCTGCTCACCAACGACGGTGAGCTGTCGCACCGGCTGACCCACCCGTCCTACGGGGTGTTCAAGACCTATCTGGCGGAGATCCACGGTCCGATCCCGCGCGACCTCGGCAAGCGGCTCAGGGCCGGAGTCACCCTGGACGACGGCCCCGCCAAGGCCGACAAGTTCCGCATCTTCGACCAGGTCGGCCGGCGCGTGCTGGTCGAGATCACCCTGCACGAGGGGCGCAAGCACATCGTCCGGCGGCTGCTGAAGGAGGTCGGCTTCCCCGTCCAGCAGCTCGCCCGCGTCGAGTTCGGGCCGATCAAGCTGGGCCAGCTGAAGCCGGGCGGGATGCGGGCGCTCACCGTCCAGGAGATCGGCGAGCTGTACAAGGCCGTGGGCCTGTAGAGGCACCGGACACGACGACGACACCGGACACACGACGACACCGGACACGACGAGGGGAAACGACTGTGACGGTACGCGCGGTCCGCGGCGCGACGCAGATCGACGCCGACGACCGGGACCAGATCCTGGAGGCGACGACCGAGCTCGTCTCGGAGGTGATGGCCCGCAACGGGCTGACCACCGACGACGTCATCAGCGTCATCTTCACGGTGACGCCGGACCTGACGGCCGAGTTCCCGGCGCTCGCCGCCCGCAAGCTCGGGTTCCACGAGGTGCCGCTGCTGTGCGCCACCGAGATCGGCGTCCCCGGCGCGCTGCCGCGGGTCATCCGGCTGATGGCGCACATCGCGACGGACCGTCCCCGCTCCGACGTCCAGCACGTGTACCTGCGCGGCGCCACGGCGCTCCGGCTGGACATCGCACAGTAGGGTTTCCGACGTGAGCGAGGACGTGGTGGCGCGGCGGATCGTCGTGGTCGGGACGGGCCTGATCGGGACGTCGATCGCCCTGGCGATGCGGGAGCGCGGCTCCGAGGTGCTGCTGACCGACCGGGACCCGGCGGCGCTGGCCCTGGCCGTGGAGCTGGGCGCGGGCGAGGCGCTGCCGGACGGGGCGCGGGGGGAGCCCGCCGACCTGGCGGTGCTCGCGGTGCCGCCGGCGGCGGTGGCGGTGACGCTGCTGGACGCGCAGAAGCGCGGCCTGGCGACCGCCTACACCGACGTGGCCAGCGTGAAGGCGCTGCCGCTGGCCCAGGCGGCCGAGCTCGGCTGCGACCTGACCACGTTCGTGGCGGGCCACCCCCTGGCCGGGAGCGAGCGGTCCGGGCCGAGCGCGGCGCGGCCCGACCTGTTCCTCGGCCGCCCGTGGGCGCTGTGCGCGCCCCCGGAGGCGACGCCGGAGACGGTCGAGGTCGTGACGGGCCTGGCGCAGGCGTGCGGCGCGATGCCGGTCCAGGTGGACGCCGCCGAGCACGACCGGGCCGTCGCGCTGGTCTCGCACGCCCCGCACGTGGTGTCGGCGGCGGTCGCCGCCCGCCTGACCGGCGCCGACGACGTGGCGCTCGGCCTGTCCGGGCAGGGCGTGCGCGACGTCACCCGGATCGCGGCGAGCGATCCCCGGCTGTGGATCGGCATCCTGTCGGCCAACTCGGCGCCCGTCGCCGACGTGCTGGAGGCCGTCGCCACCGATCTCGCGGTGGCGGCGTCGCTGCTGCGCGACGGCAGCGAGGAGGCCGCGACGCACGTCGCCGACCTGCTGCTGCGCGGGAACGCGGGCCGGTCCCGCATCCCCGGCAAGCACGGCGGCGACCAGCCCGCCTACGCGACGGTGCAGGTGGTCATCCCCGACCGGCCGGGCGAGCTGGCGATGATCTTCCAGGCGGCGGGGATCGCGGGGGTCAACATCGAGGACGTGACCATCGAGCACTCCCCGGGCCGCCCGCTCGGCGTGCTGGAGCTGTCGGTCGTCCCGGCGGCGGCCGAGCGGCTGGCGGAGGAACTGCGCGCCCGCGGCTGGTCGGTGCCCGGCTAGGCCGCAGTGGTGCCGGGAGGCCGGTAACCTGGGGCGCCGAAGACTTGCTCCGGGGGCTTCCGCACGCCGGCGCGGCGACGAGCGCCGCCCGCTTCACGACGACAGAGAAGGAGCGATCGTGCCGCTCGTCATCGCCATGGACGGTCCGTCCGGGTCGGGGAAGTCCAGCGCGTCCAAGGGCGTCGCCCGGGCGCTCGGGCTGCGCTACCTGGACACGGGCGCCATGTACCGCGCCATGACGTGGTGGATGCTGGAGAACGGCGTGCCGGTCGAGGACGGCGCCGCGGTCGCGGCCCGCGCGCAGGACCCGGTGATCGAGTCCGGCACCGACCCGGCGGCGCCGACGATCACGGTGGACGGGACGGACGTGTCCGGCCCGATCCGCACCCGCGCGGTGACGAACGCGGTCAGCGCCGTCAGCTCCGTCCCGGCGGTGCGCGCCCGGCTCGTGGAGCTCCAGCGCGAGATCATCGGAGCCGGCGGGATCGTGGTGGAGGGGCGCGACATCGGGACGGCCGTCGCGCCGGAGGCCCCGGTCAAGGTGTTCCTGACGGCGAGCGCCGAGGTCCGCGCGGCGCGCCGCGCGAAGGACCTGGCCGCCGACCCGGGCGCGTCGGTGACGGTCACGCAGGCCGAGCAGGAGCGGCGGGACCGGCTGGACTCGACGCGCAAGGCCTCGCCGCTGGCCAAGGCGGCGGGCGCGCACGAGATCGACTCGACCGGGCTGAGCCTGGACGAGGTCATCGAGGCGGTCGTCCGCCTCGCCAAAGAGCATGAGTGAGCGGGCGGCCTGACGGCTCCCGCCGGGGAATGTGACAGTGAGCGATTTCGAGATCGAAACGGTGGACGCCGTCGAGGACGCCGTCGAGGACGTCGACCAGGACGCGGGCCCGGCGCCGGTCGTGGCCGTGGTGGGGCGGCCGAACGTCGGCAAGTCCACCCTGGTCAACCGGATCATCGGCCGGCGTGAGGCCGTCGTGGAGGACGTCCCGGGCGTGACCCGCGACCGGGTCGCCTACGACGCGGCGTGGAGCGGGCGCCGGTTCACCGTCGTCGACACCGGCGGCTGGCTGCCGGACTCCTCCGGCCTGGCGGCGGCGATCGCCGAGCAGGCGCGGCTGGCGGTCGAGCTGGCCGACGTGGTGATGTTCGTGGTGGACGCGACCGTGGGCGCCACGGACGTGGACGAGGCCGTGGTGGAGATCCTGCGCCGGTCCGGCAAGCCGGTGGTGCTGGTCGCCAACAAGGTCGACGACGTGGGCGCCGAGTCCGACGCGGCGCTGCTGTGGTCGCTCGGCATCGGCGAGCCGCACCCGGTCAGCGCCCTGCACGGGCGCGGCAGCGGCGACCTGCTCGACGCGGTGCTGGACGCGCTGCCCGAGGAGCCCCCGGCGGAGACGTTCGGCGAGGCCGGCGGGCCGCGCCGCGTCGCGCTGCTCGGCCGCCCGAACGTCGGCAAGTCGAGCCTGCTGAACAAGCTGGCGGGGGAGAACCGCGCCGTCGTGGACTCGGTGGCGGGCACGACCCGCGACCCGGTCGACGAGCTGATCGAGCTGGGCGGCAAGACGTGGCGGTTCATCGACACCGCCGGGATCCGGCGCCGGCACCGCGAGAACCAGGGCGCCGACTTCTACGCGACGCTGCGGACGCGGTCGGCGCTGGAGCGCGCCGAGGTCGCGGTCGTGCTGGTGGACGCCGACCAGCCGCTCGCCGAGCAGGACCTGCGGATCATCTCCATGGTGATCGAGTCGGGCCGGTCGCTGGTCATCGCCTACAACAAGTGGGACCTGCTCGACGAGGAGCGCCGCCACTACCTCGAACGCGAGATCGACCGGCAGCTGCACACCGCGCGGTGGGCGCCGCGGGCGAACATCTCCGCCAAGACCGGGCGGCACATGGAGAAGCTGGTGCCGGCCATCGAGACGGCGCTGGAGGGCTGGGGCACCCGCGTCCCGACGTCCAAGCTGAACCAGTTCTTCGCCGACCTGGTGAACTCGCATCCGCACCCGGTGCGGGGCGGCAAGCAGCCGCGCGTGCTGTTCGCTACGCAGGCGGGGGTGCGGCCGCCGCGGTTCGTGCTGTTCACGTCGGGCTTCCTCGAGGAGGGCTACCGGCGGTTCATCGAGCGGCGGCTGCGGGAGGAGTTCGGGTTCGACGGGACGCCCCTCGACATCACGATGAAGATCCGCGAGAAGCGCGGCAAGGGCAAGAAGTAGCCGAAATGTCACGCGCGGCCCGCCGGGGAGCTTCCCCCGCCGGGCCGCCTCGTGGCAGGATGCACCTGCGGGGCGAGTAAGTCTTCCATTACTCGCTGGTCCCGCGACGGACGCGTTCGCACGTCCGGGCGGCCGGGTCTCCCCGGCGCCGGGACGCGGTCGAGGGGTGTGACGTGAAGCTCTTGCTGCTCATCGCCGTCGCCGTCGCCTGCGTGGCGCTCAGCTTCGCATGGCGGGAGCCCTGGATCGGCGGCGTCGGCCTGCTGGTCGCCTTCGTCGCCATGTTCACCGACCGCGACGATGTGCGGCTCGACGACGAGCGCGGCAGCTACGAGACCACCAAGTCGGTCCGCAACATGCGCGGCCGGGGCCGCTAGCGTTCCCAGCGCGTGTCGCCCGCGACGTGCTGGTCGCCGGTGGGCGGCTGGGCCTGGCCGGGCTGGTTCTCCCGCGCGTAGCGCCCGTACACGAGCGGTTGGGTGGTGTTGGACCCGGGCGGTTGTTCGGGCTCCTCCAGCCGCCGCTCGCGGACGCCGACCACCGCGAACCTGCCGAGCGCGAGCGCGGCGAGGAACACGATCACGACGCCGAGGCCGGTGAAGCCGGCGAGCTGCTCGGCGACGCGCCGCCCCTCGCTCGCGCCGAGGGGGGCGCCGACGCCCGGGACGTTCCACAGCGTGGCGAGGGTCGGCCCGACGGCGAACCAGGCGCCGGCGAGAGCGGCCAGCCAGCCGCCGAACATCCCGACGGCGCGGTTGGCGCTGAACAGCAGGATCAGCCCGCCCAGAACCGTGGCGGCTCCGGGGGCGATGCTGAGCTGAAGGCGGTCGGCGGTGTAGACCCAGGTGTCGTCCGGCGTGAATCCGAAGTGGAAGTAGGGGCCGACGAGGGGCAGCAGCGCGCCCCACAGCCCCAGCAGGATCAGCAGGATGCCGCTGAGGACGCCTCGGGTGCGCGGAACTCGCATGGTCCCAGCCATGATCGATTCCTCCTGACCGGGAGTGTGATTCTCTTATCAGCAGCGTTTACCCGTTGGTAAGCGGTCCACACGGCCAGAAAGGAGGCGCCGCATGGACGACGGCGTCACCCTCGTCCACGCGCGGGAGGAGCCGCCGGACCGCTGGGACGCGGCCGTCTTCCTCGCGGGCCCCACGCCCCGGGCGCCCGGGGTCGCCTCGTGGCGGCCCGGCGCCCACGCCGAGCTGCGGGACCGCTGGCGCGGCGGACGGCTCGTGGTGTTCGACCCCGAGCACCGGAAGGGCCGCTACGACGACTACGACGGCCAGATCGAGTGGGAGGAGCGCTGCCTGCACCTGGCCGACGAGGTCGTCTTCTGGGTGCCGCGCGACCTCGCGACCATGCCCGCCTTCACCACGAACGTGGAGTGGGGGATGTGGCACGACAGCGGCCGGGCGGTGTTCGGCGCGCCGCCGGAGGCGCCGAGGAACGGCTACCTGCGGCACTACGCGGAGAAGTCCGCGGTGCCGACGGCCTCCAGCCTGCCGGAGACGGTCGCGGCGGCGCTGCGCCGGATCGGCGCCGGCGCGCCCCGGGCCGGAGGGGAGCGCGAGGTCCCGCTGCTGCTGTGGCGGGACGCGGCGTTCCAGCGCTGGTACGCGGGCCAGCGGGGCGCGGGCAACGCGCTGCTCGGGGCGCGGGTGGTGTTCCGGTTCGGGGTGTGCTGGGGCCTGCGCGTCCGGGTCCGCGTGGCCGCGGAGGACCGGGTGAAGGACAACGAGATCGTCATCGGGCGGCCGGACATCTCGGCGGTCGTGCTGTACCGGCCCGGCGCGACGCTCGACGAGGCGCAGGTCGTGCTCGTGCGGGAGTTCCGGAGCGCGGGCGCGGACGGGGCCGTCCACGAGCTGCCGGGCGGTTCCGGGCCGGGCGGCCCCCGCGAGGTGGCGCTCGCGGAGGTCGCCGAGGAGACGGGGCTTGCGCTGGAGCCCGGCCGGCTGCGCGAGCACCGCTCCCGCCAGGTGAACGCGACCCTCTCGGCGCACCGCGCGCACCTGTTCTCCGCCGAGGTCACCGCCGAGGAGCTGGAGCGGCTCCGGGGCTCGGGCCCGCACGGGGCGGCGGCCGCCGGCGAGCGCACCTATGTCGTGGTGGCCGCGTTCGGGCGGATCAGGCGGGAGGGGCTCGTGGACGCCGCCAACCTCGGGATGATCGCCGAGGCGCTGCTGGAGGCGCGCTGACTCAGCCGTCCAGGGCGTCGCGGACGAACGCGCCGAGCGCGGCGATCGCGGCGCGCGACTCGGGCAGGTACGGCCCGAACATCTGGAACACGTGCAGCTGCCGGTCCCACACCTGGAGCGTGACCGGCACCCCGGCCTCGGCGAGGCGCCGCGCCATCAGCTCGGAGTCGCAGTACAGCAGCTCGGTGGACCCGGCGGTGAGCAGGACGGGCGGCAGCCCCGCGAGGTCGGCGCGGACGGGGGAGATCGCCGGGTCGGTGAGGTCGAGGTGGCCGAGGAACCCCTCGACGAGGCGTTCCAGCAGCGCCCCGGGGTCGGAGGGGTCGAGGCCCATGTTGGCGTGGGCGAGCTTCCCGGTCAGGTCCATGTCGAGCATGGGGGACAGGGCCGCGAGCGCCGCGGGCATGGGCAGCCCCTCCTCGCGGGCGCGCAGCGCCGTGGCGAACGTGAGGTGCCCGCCCGCCGAGTCGCCCATGATCACAATGCGCCCGGGGTCGATGTCGCGCTCCTCCAGCAGCCACCGGTAGGCGGTGACGCAGTCCTCGACCTCCCGCTCGAACGGGACCGCGGGGATCATCCGGTAGTCCACCGACAGCGCCGTGGCGCCGGACGCGGCCGCGAACGAGGCGACCATCCGGCGGTGCGTGTTGAGGCCGCAGGAGATCCAGCCGCCGCCGTGCAGGTAGAGGATCGCCTTGTCGCGCGGCGGCGCGGCGCCGGGCGCGGACACCCACTCGGCGCCGAAGCCGTCGAGGCGGACCTTCTCCACGCGGACGCGCCGCGGCGTCCCGGCCCGCGCCGCGAGCCGGTCGATGAGCGCGGCGCGGCGCAGCGCCAGTTCGTCGAACGGCCGGCCCGCGAACCGGGCGAGGCCGGGGCGCACCAGCCGCCGGACGCCCGCCGAGACCGCCCGGGAGCGCAGGCTCGCCGTCCCGTGCCGTTCGATCACCAGGGTCGCGGGGCCTTGTGCCGTCACGGGTCCTCCTCGCCTCGGGGGATGTAAGTAGATGGTGACATCCGGGGCGAGCGCGAGGGAAGACGGGGTGCCGTCCGCCGTGCGTGCGAGGCCGATCAGGACAGAAGTGCCGCTATATCGAGTGACTTGTCGCTCTTCCCCTTGCATTTGCGACTCTCTAGGATTTGCGGGGTGACGACGTTCAGGATCAGCGAGGCCGCCGCGCTCCTCGGGGTCAGCGCCGACACCGTCCGCCGCTGGGTGGACGGCGGCCGGCTCCCGGCGTCCCGGGACGAGCACGGGCACCGGCGGGTGCCGGGGGCCGCGCTGGCCGCCTTCGTGCGCGACCAGGCGCGCGGCAGCGGACCCTCCGACCAGGCCGAACGCTTCTCCTCGGCGCGCAACCGCCTGCGCGGGATCGTCACCGAGGTCATCCGGGACGGGGTGATGGCGCAGGTCGAGATCCAGGCGGGGCCGTTCCGCGTCGTGTCGCTGATGAGCCGCGAGGCGGCCGACGACCTCGGCCTGGAGGCGGGCGTGGTCGCCGACGCCGTCGTCAAGTCCACGAACGTCGTCGTCGAGGTCCCGGACCAGGGCTGAGGAGGCACCGTGTTCAAGCGAACGGCGTCGGCGGCGGTGCTGGCGCTCACCCTCCTGGCCGGCTGCGGCGACGTGGGGGGCGAGGGCTCCTCCGGGAGCGGGAAGCCGGGCGGCGCGACCCTGACGGTGTTCGCGGCGGCCTCGCTCACCGAGGCGTTCACCGCGCTCGGGAAGACGTTCGAGGACGCGCATCCGGGAGTGAGGGTCAGGTTCCAGTTCGGCGGCAGCTCGACGCTGGCCCAGCAGATCACGCAGGGCGCCCCGGCGGACGTGTTCGCGGCCGCGAGCCCCGCCACCATGAGGACGGTGACCGGCGCCGGGGACGCGTCGGGGCAGCCGCGGGTGTTCGCCCGCAACCGCCTGGTCATCGCGGTCCCGAAGGGGGACCCCGGCAAGGTCGCGAAGGTGGGCGACCTCGGCAGGCCGGGGCTGAAGGTCGTGCTGTGCGCGGTGCAGGTGCCGTGCGGCGCCGCGGCCGGGACCGCCCTGGCCGCGGCCGGGGTCGAGGTCGAGCCGGTGTCGCGGGAGAAGGACGTCAAGGCCGTCCTGACGAAGGTGGGGCTGGGGGAGGCCGACGCCGGGCTCGTCTACCGCACCGACGTGAAGGCCGCCGGCGGCGAGGTCGCGGGCATCGAGTTCCCGGAGGCCGCCAGGGCGATCAACGACTACCCGATCGTCGAGGTCGCCAGGGCGCCGCACGGCGCGCTCGCCAAGGAGTTCATCCAGCTGGTGGTCGGTGAGCAGGGCAGGTCGGTGCTGAGCCGGGCGGGCTTCGAGGGGCCGTGACCCGACCGGGGAGAGCGCCGCGGGAGGCGGACCGGCTGCCGGGGAGGCCGCCCTGGGTGCTGCTCGCGCCCGCGCTGCTCGGGCTCGCCTTCCTGGTGCTGCCGCTGGCCGGCCTGCTCGTCCGGGCGCCGTGGTCGACGCTCGGCACGCGCCTCCTGCAGGCACAGGTCCTGGAGGCGCTCCGGCTCTCGCTGCTCACCGCGACCCTGGCCACCTGCCTGTGCCTTCTGCTCGGCGTCCCGCTCGCCTGGACGCTCGCCCGGGTCCGCTTCCCCGGCGTCCGGCTCGTCCGGGCCCTGGTGACCGTGCCGCTGGTGCTGCCGCCGGTGGTCGGCGGCGTCGCGCTGCTGCTCGTGCTCGGACGGCGCGGGCTGGTCGGCGGGTGGCTGGACCGCGCCTTCGGCCTCACGTTCCCCTTCACCACGGCCGGCGTCGTGCTCGCCGAGGCGTTCGTGGCGATGCCGTTCCTGGTGATCAGCGTGGAGGGCGCGCTGCGCGCCGCCGACCTGCGCTACGAGGAGGCGGCCGCCACGCTCGGCGCCGGCCGCTGGACGGTCTTCCGGCGGGTCACGCTGCCGCTGGTCGCACCGGGCGTCGCGGCCGGGACGATCCTGTGCTGGGCGCGGGCGCTCGGGGAGTTCGGGGCGACGATCACGTTCGCGGGCAACTTCCCCGGCCGGACGCAGACGATGCCGCTCGCGGTGTACCTGGCGCTGGAGACCGACCCGCAGGCGGCGATCGTGCTCAGCCTCGTCCTGCTCGCCGTGTCGGTCGCCGTTCTCGCCGCGCTCCGGGACCGTTGGGTGGGCGGCGCGAGATGAGCGGTCCCGGGGGGCTGGACGCGCGGCTGGTCGTCCGCCGGGCCGCGTTCGACCTCGATCTCGCGCTCACCGCGGGGCCGGGCGAGGTCGTGGCCCTGCTCGGCCCGAACGGCGCGGGCAAGAGCACCGCGCTGCGCGCCCTGGCCGGGCTCGTGCCGACGGCGGGCGGGCACGTCCGGGTGGACGGCGCGGACCTGCGGCCGCTGCCGCCCGACCGCCGCGGCATCGGCATGGTCTTCCAGGACTACCTGCTGTTCCCGCACCTCACGGCGCTGGAGAACGTCGCGTTCGGGCCGCGCTGCCAGGGCGCCGGGCGCCGGGCCGCGCGGCGGATCGCCGGGGACTGGCTGGAGCGGGTGGGGCTCGCCGAGCACGCGTCCGCGCGCCCGCGGGCCCTGTCGGGCGGGCAGGCGCAGCGGGTGGCCCTCGCCCGCGCGCTGGCCGTCGACCCGCGCCTGCTGCTGCTGGACGAGCCGCTCGCGGCGCTCGACGCGCACACCCGGCTGGAGATCAGGGCCGCGCTGCGCCGCCACCTCGCCGGGTTCGGGGGCGCCGCCGTGCTCGTCACGCACGACCCGCTGGACGCCATGGTCCTCGCCGACCGCCTCGTCGTCGTGGAGGGCGGCCGGCTCGTCCAGCAGGGGACCCCCGCCGACGTCGCGCGCCGGCCCCGCACCGACTACGTCGCGCGCCTGGTCGGCCTGAACCTGTACCGGGGCAGGGCCGAGGGGGGCACGGTCGCCCTGGGTGACGGCGCCGCGACCCTCGACACTGTCGACTCGCTCGAAGGTGAGGTGTTTCTCGCCTTCGCGCCATCGGCGGTCGCGCTGTACCGGACCCGTCCCGACGGCAGCCCGCGCAACCTCTGGCGCACGACGGTCGGCGCGGTCGAACGGCACGGGGACCGCGTCCGGGTGCGGCTGTCCGGCCCGCCTTTCGACGCCGTAGCGGACGTCACTCCCGCGGCCGTCGCGGAGCTCGGATTGGCGGAGGGAAGCCCTGTTTGGGCCGCCGTCAAGGCCACCGAAACCCACGTTTACCCAGCTTGAACGCCCCCGCACCGTCCGGAGGGCGGATGCGGGCGGTCGGTGCCGTCGACCAGTGATATCCCTCACAGAACCGGGCATCATGCCCCAAAAGCGGACGTGATTGGTCCAGACCAAATGGCAAAAACGACGGGTCTTGTTCATCATGCAAAGATCCTGCGAACAGCTGAAGGAGACGCCCCGTGTCCAACCAGGTCCCCGGCCTCGACCAGGCCCCTACCGGCCACACCGAACTGATTGAGTGGGTACGCGGGATCGCCGAGCTGACCGGGCCCGACCGGGTCGAGTGGTGTGACGGCTCGGAGGAGGAGTGGGAACGGCTCACCGGCCTCCTCGTCGAGCAGGGCACCCTGACGCGACTCGACCCCGCCAAACGGCCCAACAGCTTCCACGCGGCCTCCGACCCCACCGACGTCGCCCGCGTCGAGGACAGGACGTTCATCTGCTCGGAGAAGCAGGAGGACGCCGGTCCCACCAACAACTGGATCGCGCCGGCCGAGATGCGCGAGACCCTGGGCGGCCTCTTCGCGGGTTGCATGAAGGGCCGCACCATGTACGTGGTGCCGTTCTGCATGGGCCCGCTCGGGGGCAACATCTCGCAGCTGGGCGTGGAGATCACCGACTCCGCCTACGTCGCCGTGTCCATGCGGATCATGACGCGGATGGGCGAGGGCGCGCTGCGCCTGATCGAGGAGCGCGGGTCGTTCGTCCGGGCCGTCCACTCCGTCGGCGCCCCCCTGGAGCCGGGCCAGGAGGACGTCAAGTGGCCGTGCAACTCCACCAAGTACATCACCCACTTCCCCGAGACCCGGGAGATCTGGTCCTACGGGTCCGGGTACGGCGGCAACGCGCTGCTCGGCAAGAAGTGCTACGCGCTGCGCATCGCCTCGACGATGGCCCGCGACGAAGGCTGGATGGCCGAGCACATGCTCGTGCTGAAGCTGACGCCGCCCACCGGTGAGACCCGCTACGTCGCCGCCGCGTTCCCGTCGGCGTGCGGCAAGACCAACCTCGCCATGCTGGAGCCGACCATCCCCGGATGGAAGGTCGAGACGATCGGCGACGACATCGCCTGGATGCGCTTCGGCGACGACGGCCGCCTCTACGCCATCAACCCCGAGGCCGGGTTCTTCGGCGTCGCGCCCGGCACCGGCGAGAGCACCAACGCCAACGCGGTCAAGACGCTGTGGGGCAACAGCATCTTCACGAACGTCGCCCTCACCGACGACGGCGACGTGTGGTGGGAGGGCCTCACCGACGAGCCGCCCGCGCACCTGACCGACTGGAAGGGCAACGACTGGACGCCGGACTCCGAGAGCCCGGCCGCCCACCCGAACGCCCGCTTCACCACCCCGGCCGGGCAGTGCCCGATCATCGCCGACGAGTGGGAGGACCCGAAGGGCGTCCCGATCTCGGCGATCCTGTTCGGCGGCCGCCGCGCCTCCGCAGTCCCGCTGGTCACCGAGTCGTTCGACTGGCAGCAGGGCGTGTTCCTCGGCGCCAACGTCGCGTCCGAGAAGACCGCCGCCGCCGAGGGCGCCGTCGGCGAGCTGCGCCGCGACCCGTTCGCGATGCTGCCGTTCTGCGGCTACAACATGGGCGACTACTTCGGCCACTGGCTGGAGATCGGCAAGGCGACCGACGCGGAGAAGCTCCCGCGGATCTACTACGTCAACTGGTTCCGCAAGAACGCCGACGGCAGGTTCATCTGGCCCGGCTTCGGCGAGAACAGCCGCGTGCTGAAGTGGATCGTCGAGCGCCTCAACGGCAAGGCCGACGCGGTCAAGACCCCGATCGGGCACCTGCCGACCCGGGAGGCGCTCGACACCGAGGGCCTGGACATCGACGACGCCGACCTGGAGACGCTGCTGTCGGTGGACACCGAGGTGTGGAAGCAGGAGGCCGCCCTCGTGCCGGAGTTCTTCGAGAAGTTCGGCGACCACACGCCGAAGGCGCTGTGGGACGAGTACCACGACCTGGTGCGCCGCCTGGAGCACTGACGCTCGGCCGGAGCCGGACCACCGGCCGGACCCGTGGGCCGGTCGCGAACTTTGCGAAGTTCGCGACCGGCCTTTGCGTTCCCCGAAAGGGGCGGAGACGGACACTAGAGGAGGTTCCGTCCCCGGGGAGGCCGGCATGTTCGATCTGATGACCCGCCACTGGTGGGTGCTCGCGCTGCGCGGCACGTTCGCGATCATTTTCGGCATCGTCGCCTGGGTGTGGCCGGGCATCACCGTCTTCGCGCTGGTGGTGCTGTTCGGCGCGTACGCCCTGGTGGACGGCGTGTTCGCGGTGGCGCAGGCGATCCGCGGCACGTCCGGAGGGCCGCGCGGCCTGCTGGCCCTGTCGGGGGCCGCGGGGGTCGCGCTCGGCGTCGCGGCGCTGGTGTGGCCCGGCATCACCGCGTTCGTCCTGCTCATGCTGATCGCCGCCTGGGCGGTCGCCACCGGCGTGCTGGAGATCGGGGTGGCGCTCGCGATGCGCAAGCAGCTCAAGGGCGAGTGGGCGTACGTGCTCACCGGCGCCGTCTCGCTGATCTTCGGGATCATGCTGTTCGCGTGGCCCGTCTCCGGCGCGATCGCCATCGTCTGGCTGATCGGGCTGCTGGCCGTCCTGACCGGCGCCGCCATGATCGGCGCGGCGTTCCGGCTGCGCCGGCTCGGCCAGGCCGCCGAGCGCCCGGGCGGGCCGAGCCCGGCCGCCCAGTACCGGCCGGGCCCCCACTACTGACCTGGTCGCCGCCCGCCAGGGCAACCTCAAGCGCGGTTGAGGAACGCGTAGGATCCGGTGCATGACGCGGCTGGAGCACCGGGTGCACGAACTCACCGTCGGGCAGCTCGCCGAGCGGAGCGGCGTGGCCGTCTCGGCGCTGCACTTCTACGAGTCCAAGGGACTGATCAAGAGCCGCCGCACGGCGGGCAACCAGCGGCGGTTCAGCCGGGACACGCTCCGCCGGGTCTCGTTCATCAAGGTCTCGCAGCGCGTCGGGATCCCGCTCGGCGACATCCGCGACGCGCTCGCCACCCTCCCCGAGGAGCGCACCCCCACGGTGGCGGACTGGGCGCGCCTCTCGGAGCGGTGGCGCGGCGACCTCGACGCGCGCATCCGGCAGCTCGAACGGCTGCGCGACGACCTCACCGACTGCATCGGCTGCGGCTGCCTGTCGATCAACAAGTGCGCCCTCGCCAACCCCTACGACCGGCTCGGCGACGAGGGGCCCGGGCCGCGCCGCCTGCTCGTGCCGGCAGGCGCCGGGGAGCCCGCGCCCCGCCCGGCGGACGGGACGCGGGCCTCCGGGGCGGACGGCTGCGCGCGCGTCTGCGCTCCGGGGAGCGACCCCGCCTAGCGGCGGCGGGGATCGCGCCCGTGCGGGTCGATGCGCCGCGGGGCCGGTTCCCGCCCCGCCGGCTGCGTCACCGGCGGGCGCACCGGGATCTGCTCGATCGGCAGCTCGACGGGCTCGTCGGCGAGCGTGAACCGCTCGCCGTGGTGCCACAGCGTGAGGCCCCGGCCGTCCAGCAGCTCGTAGCGGGCCGCCTCGCCCGTCACGCTGACCTTGATCCGGTTGCCGCGGTACCGCATCCGGAACGCCAGCCGGCTGATCCCGCCGGGCAGCCGCGGCGCGAACCGCAGCGTGCCCCTGCCCGCCCGCATCCCGCCGAACCCGGCGACCAGGCCGCTCCACGCGCCCGCCATCGAGGCGATGTGCAGCCCGTCGCGGGTGTTGTGGTTCAGGTCGTGCAGGTCCATCAGCGCGGTCTCGCCGAGGTAGTCGTGCGCCAGCTCCAGCTGCCCGACCTCGGCGGCGACGACCGCCTGCGTCTGCGCCGACAGCGAGGAGTCGCGGACGGTCAGGCCCTCGTAGTAGGCGAAGTCGCGCTCCTTCTGCTCCTCGGTGAACGCGTCGCCGCACAGGTGCAGGGCGAGCACGAGGTCGGCCTGCTTGACCACCTGCTTGCGGTAGAGGTCGAAGTAGGGGTAGTTCAGCAGCAGGGGATAGTGGTCGGGTTTGGTGGCCGAGAAGTCCCAGCGGGCGTGGTTGGTGAAGCTCTCGCTCTGCGGATGGACGCCGAGACGCTCGTCGTAGGGGATGAGCATCGCCGCCGCCGCGTCCCGCCACGACGCCGCCTCCTCGGCGTTCACGCCGAGCCGGTCGGCCACGTCCGGGTGGCGCATCGCCGTCTCGGCGGCCTCCTGGAGGTTCCGGCGCGCCATCAGGTTGGTGTAGACGTTGTTGTCGACCACCGCGCTGTACTCGTCGGGGCCGGTGACCCCGTCGATGCGGAACACCCCGCCCACGTCGTGGTGGCCGAGGCTGCGCCACAGCCGGGCCGTGTGGACCAGGATGTCCAGGCCGATCTCCCGCTCGAACTGCTCGTCCTGCGTGGCGTCCACGTACCGGACGACGGCGTCGGAGATGTCGGCGTTGATGTGGAACGCCGCGGTGCCGGCCGGCCAGTAGCCCGAGCACTCGTGCCCGCGGATCGTGCGCCACGGGAACGTCGCGCCCTCCAGGCCGAGCTGGTTGGCACGGTCCCGGGCCAGCGGCAGCGTCATGTGCCGCCAGCCGAGGGCGTCCGCCGCGGCGCCGGGGGAGGTGTAGGTGAGGACCGGCAGCACGAACGTCTCGGTGTCCCAGAACGTGTGCCCGTCGTAGCCCGGCCCGGTCAGCCCCTTGGCCGGGATCATGCGGCGCTCCGCGCGGGCGCCGGCCTGCAGGACGTGGAACAGCCCGAACCTGACCGCCTGCTGGATCTCGGCGTCCCCGTCGACCTCGACGTCGGCGCCCTCCCAGAATTCGTCGAGGTACTCGCGCTGCTCGTCCAGCAGGCCCTGCCAGCCGGTCTGCCGCGCGCCCGCCAGCGCCCCGACCACCTGGTCGTGCAGCGCGGGACGCGACCGCCGGCTCGACCAGCCGTAGGAGATGTACTTGACGATGCGCAGCCGCTGCCCCGGCTCCAGCCGCGTCGCGACCGTCAGCCGCCCCACGTCCTTGGAGCTCTCGGTGTCGATCGCCATCGACTCCGGGCCCTCGATGTCGTGCGACATCCCGGCGGCCATCCGCAGGCCGCTCTGCCGCGTCCGGTGCAGCAGCAGCACCTTGGTGCCGTTGGCGACGTGCTCCTCGCCGACGAGCGGGCTGCTCAGGATCGCCGACTCGCGCGGGTCCTTGCCGCCGCCGGGCAGGGCCTCGTTGGCCACCAGCTCCGACTGGGCGACGACCCGGACCGCCTCGTCGACCGGCTCGACCTCGTAGCAGATCGCCGCGACGGCGCGCTGGGTCAGCGACACCATCCGGACCGAGGTCACCTTGATCGTCCGGTCGGCCGGGGAGGTCCACTCCACGTGCCGGGTCAGCGTCCCCGCGCGCATGTCGAGGATCCGCTCGTGGTGGTGCAGCCGGCCGTAGCGCACGTCGAGCGGCTCGTCGTCGACGAGCAGCCGGATCACCTTGCCGTTGGTGACGTTGATGACCGTCTGGCCCATCTCGGGGTAGCCGTAGGCGGTCTCGGCGTGCGGCAGGGGGCGCTGCTCGTAGAAGGAGTTCAGGTAGGTGCCGGGGAGCCCGTGGGGCTCGCCCTCGTCGAGGTTGCCGCGCATTCCGACGTGCCCGTTGGAGAGGGCGAACACCGACTCGGTCTGGGCCAGCCGGTCCAGCCGCAGCTCCGGCTCCCGCACGCACCACGGCTCCACGGAGAACACGGGCCGGTCGGCCCCGGCCTGGCCTTCGTGCGTGCTCACGGCGCCTCCAGCAGCTCGGACAGGTCGTCGACCACCACGTCGGCGCCGTGTTCGGCGAGCGCCTTCGCGTGCTCGTCGCCGACCCGGTTGACGCCGACGACGTAGGCGAACGCTCCGGCCCGCCCCGCCTGGACGCCGGCGAGGGCGTCCTCGAAGACCACCGCCTTGCCGGCCGGGACGCCGAGCTCCTCGGCCCCCGCGAGGAACGTGTCGGGGGCGGGCTTGCCGGGCAGGTTCCGCTCCGCGGCGACGACGCCGTCGACGCGCGCGTCGAACAGGTCGGTGATGCCGGCCGTCCGCAGGACCTGGACGGTGTTGGCGCTGGAGGAGACCACGGCCGTCTTCAGCCCCGCCTCCCGCGCCTTGCGGACGTAGTCGATCGAGCCCTCGAACGTCTCGACGCCCTTCTCCTCGATCAGCTTCAGGACCAGGGCGTTCTTGCGGTTCCCCAGACCCCTGATCGTCTCCTTCTCGGGCGGGTCGTCCGGATCGCCCTCGGGCAGGGAGATGCCGCGCGACTCCAGGAACGAGCGCGTCCCGTCCTCGCGCCTCTTGCCGTCGACGTACCGGCCGTAGTCGCGCACGGGGTCGAACTCGGTGAACGCCTCACCGGTCCGCTCCGCCCGCTCGCGCAGGTAGCCGTCGAACATCTCCTTCCACGCCGCCGCGTGAACTGCCGCGGTCCGGGTCAGCACCCCGTCGAGATCGAAAAGACACGCGGCCGCCTCGTCCGGCAGTCCCAGCATCGCACCCCCAGGTAGATGGCACTATCGATAGTGGTCCTCAACGCGCGGCCCTTTCCCGCGCCGGGCGCGGGCATGCGGTCCCGGGCGCTCGAACGGGGGGATCATGAGCCGCGTACAACCCCTTGGTCAGGGTCGCACACGAGGAGGAGTGAGCCAATGCAGAAGGCGCGAATCGGTGTCACCGGGCTGGCGGTGATGGGGCGGAACCTGGCCCGCAACCTCGCCCGGCACGGGCATCCCGTGGCCGTGCACAACCGCACGTCGGCCAGGACCAAGGCGCTGGTGGAGGAGTTCGGCGACGAGGGGACGTTCCTGCCCGCGGAGACGCCGGAGCGGTTCGTGGAGTCGCTGGAGCGGCCCCGGCGGCTGGTCGTCATGGTGAAGGCGGGCGGCCCGACCGACGCGGTCATCGACGAGTTCGCCCCGCTGCTGGAGCCCGGTGACATGATCGTCGACGGCGGCAACGCGAACTTCGCCGACACCCGCCGCCGCGAGGCCGCGCTGCGCGAGCGCGGGATCCACTTCGTCGGCACCGGCGTCTCCGGCGGCGAGGAGGGCGCGCTGCTCGGCCCGAGCATCATGCCGGGCGGCTCCGCCGAGTCCTACGAGGCGCTCGGCCCGCTGCTGGAGGACATCTCCGCCAAGGTCGACGGGACGCCGTGCTGCACGCACGTCGGCCCGGACGGCGCCGGGCACTTCGTGAAGATGGTGCACAACGGCATCGAGTACGCCGACATGCAGCTGATCGCCGAGGCCTACGACCTGCTGCGGCACGCCGCCGGGCTCGCGCCCGCCGAGATCGCCGAGGTGTTCCGCACCTGGAACACCGGGCGTCTGGAGTCCTACCTGATCGAGATCACCGCCGAGGTGCTCGCGCACACCGACGCGTCGACCGGCAAGCCGTTCGTGGACGTCGTCCTGGACCAGGCCGAGCAGAAGGGCACCGGCCGCTGGACCGTGCAGACCGCCCTCGACCTCGGCGTCCCGGTGGGCGGCATCGCCGAGGCCGTGTTCGCCCGGTCCGTCTCCGGCCACGCCGCGCTGCGCGAGGCCGCCCGCGGCCTGCCCGGGCCGTCCCGCACGGTCATGGCGGGCTCCGGCTTCGCCGACGCCGTGGAGAAGGCCCTGTACGCATCAAAGATCGTGGCGTACGCGCAGGGGTTCCACGAGATCCAGGCGGGCAGCGCCGAGTACGGATGGAACATCGACCTCGGCGCGATGGCCACCATCTGGCGCGGCGGCTGCATCATCCGGGCCCGGTTCCTGGACCGCATCCGCGCCGCCTACGAGGCCGACCCGCAGACGCCGACGCTGCTGACCGACGACCACTTCGCCGAGGCCGTGGGCGACGCCCAGGGCGCCTGGCGCGAGGTGGTCGCCGCCGCCGCGCACATCGGCGTCCCCGCGCCCGGCTTCTCCACCGCCCTGGCCTACTACGACTCGCTGCGAGCCGACCGCCTGCCGGCCGCGCTCACCCAGGGGCAGCGCGACTTCTTCGGCGCCCACACCTACCGCCGCACCGACCGCGACGGCTCCTTCCACACCCTCTGGGGCGGCGACCGCACCGAGGTGAGCGCCTGACGGTCAGCCCTTCCGCCACTCCGGGGACTCCAGAGCCCCCGCGGCCTGCGGCCCCATGAGCCCGAGGCCGCCGTCCACGAACAGCGACGCGCCCGTCACGTAGGAGGCCTCCGGGCTCGCCAGGAAGGCGATCGCCTCCGCGACCTCCCCGGCGTGCCCGGGCCGCGCCAGCGGGTATCCCGCCCGGCTCTCCGGCTCGGGCGGCCGGTCGTGCTGCCCGGTCATCGGCGTCGCGATCTCTCCGGGCGCCACCGTGTTGACGGTGATCCCGTGCTCGGACAGCTCCAGGGCCAGCACCCGGGCGAGCATCTTCAGCCCGCCCTTGGCGGCGCAGTACGGCCCGGCCCCGACCCGTGGGTACTCCTCGTGGACGCTGGTCACGTTGACGATGCGGCCGCCCTCGCCGCGGCCCGCCATCCGCCGGGCGGCCCGCTGCGAGCACAGGAACGCCCCGTCCAGGTCGACCGAGACGACCTCGCGCCACTCCTCGAAGCCCATGTCGAGCAGGTGCCGCATACTGCCCGTCCCGGCGTTGTTGACCAGCACCCCGAGCCCGCCGAGCTCGTCGGCCAGCTCGTCGACGGCCCCGGCCGCCCGCACCGGGTCGGTCAGGTCGTGCCGCCGGACGGCCGCCCGCCGTCCCTCGCCCTCGACCTCCCGCGCCGTCCCCTCGGCCCCTTCCCGGTCGGACCGGTAGGTGATGCCGACATCGAATCCCCTGCGGGCCAGCGCGACCGCGGTCGCCTTCCCGATGCCCGAGTCGGCACCCGTGACGACGGCGACGCGGTCGTGGCTCACGGCTCCTCGTCCGGGTCCAGTTCCACCCCGGCGATCGGGTCGCCGCCGCGGGTCCCGCTCTCGGCGTCTCCCTCGTAGCCCTCTTCGGCGCTCTCGCTGCCCGGGACGACCCGCTCGTGCGGCTGGTCCTCCAGCCCGGAACTGGCTCCCGGGCCCCGGTCCTCCGGCTCCTTCTTGTCCATCCGCTCGGCTCCTCTCGCGTTCCTCGATTCGTTCAGCCCTTTGTTGCCGCACGGTCCGTCCCTAATCACGGCGCGGGCGCCGCGGCCTTAAGGTCGTGGGGTGGAGATACCGGGGGATGACGAGATCCGGGCGCTGCACGAGCGGTACGCGCCGGGGGAAGCCGCGTTCGAGGCCGTGTGGACGCACTGCGTCATTGTGAGCGAGATCGCCGAGCGGATCATGGACGGGGCGGGGCTCGCGGTCGACGCGGACCTCGTGCGGGCCGGGTGCCTGCTGCACGACCTCGGCGTCTACCGGCTGTACGGCCCGTCCGGGGCGATCGACCTCAGCGGCTACGTCCGGCACGGGGTGCTCGGTCACGAGATCCTCCGGGACGAGGGGCTCCCAGAGGAGATCTGCCGGTTCTGCTCGTGCCACACCGGGGTGGGCTTGACCAGGGAGGACATCGCGCGGCAGCGGCTTCCCGTGCCCGCCGGCGACTACGTCGCCGTGACCGGCGAGGAGCGGCTCGTCATGTACGCCGACAAGTTCCACAGCAAGACCGATCCGCCGACCTTCGTGTCCGCCGCCGCGTACGCCGGCCGCGTCCGGCGGTTCGGGGAGGAGAAGGTCTCCGTGTTCGAGGCGATGCGTGAGTCCTTCGGGGAGCCTGATCTCGAACCCCTCATGGCGAAGTACGGCCACGGGCTGGTCTAGGACGGGGGGCCGCGTCCGGCGCGGGCAGTGGGTGATCGGGGGCAGGATGGAGGGGTGAGCCTTATCGATGAGCTTCCCTCCGGAAACGACACCGACGCCGACTCGCTGTTCGAGGCGTTCGAACGGTGGGTGTCGGGGCGCGGGATCACGCTGTACCCCGCCCAGGAGGAGGCGCTCATCGAGGTGGTGTCCGGCGCGAACGTGATCCTCTCCACGCCGACCGGGTCGGGCAAGAGCCTGGTGGCGGCGGGGGCGCTGTTCGCCGGGCTCGGCCGCGACCAGGTCGGGTTCTACACCGCGCCCATCAAGGCGCTGGTGTCGGAGAAGTTCTTCGACCTGTGCGAGATGTTCGGGCGCGACAACGTCGGGATGATGACCGGCGACGCCAGCGTGAACGCGGACGCGCCGATCATCTGCTGCACGGCCGAGGTGCTGGCGAACATCGCGCTCAGGGACGGCGCGGACGCCGACATCGGCGTGGTCGTGATGGACGAGTTCCACTTCTACGCCGAGCCCGAGCGGGGCTGGGCGTGGCAGATACCGCTGCTGGAACTGCCGCAGACCCAGTTCCTGCTCATGTCGGCCACCCTCGGCGACGTCTCGTTCTTCCAGAAGGACCTGACGCGGCGGACGGGGCGGCCGACGGCCCTGGTGACGTCGGCGGAGCGGCCCGTGCCCCTCATCTACGACTACCGGGTGACGCCGCTGCACGAGACGATCGAGGAGCTGCTGGCCGAGCAGAAGGCGCCGATCTACCTGGTGCACTTCACGCAGGCGGCGGCGATCGAGCGGGCGCAGGCGCTGATGAGCATCAACGTGTGCACCAAGGAGGAGAAGGCGCGGATCGCCGAGCTGATCGGCAACTTCCGGTTCACCACGAAGTTCGGGCGCAACCTGTCGCGGTTCGTCCGGCACGGCATCGGGGTCCACCACGCCGGGATGCTCCCCAAGTACCGGCGGCTGGTGGAGCGCCTCGCGCAGGCGGGCCTGCTGAAGGTCATCTGCGGGACCGACACCCTGGGGGTGGGGGTGAACGTCCCCATCAGGACCGTCGTGTTCACCGCGCTCAGCAAGTACGACGGGCACCGGGTGCGGCGGCTCAGGGCGCGGGAGTTCCACCAGATCGCCGGACGGGCGGGACGGGCCGGGTTCGACACGGTCGGGTTCGTCGTCGCGCAGGCGCCCGAGCACGTGGTGGAGAACGAGAAGGCGCTGGCCAAGGCCGGCGACGACCCGAAGAAGAGGCGGAAGGTCCAGCGCAAGAAGCCGCCGGAGGGGTTCGTCGGCTGGGACGAGGACGTCTTCAAGAAGCTGCAGGAGGCCGCGCCGGAGATGCTCCGGTCCCGGTTCCAGGTCAGCCACGCGATGCTGCTGTCGGTGATCGCGCGGCCGGGCAACGCGTTCCAGGCCATGAAGCGGCTGCTGACCGACAACCACGAGGAGCCCGCGGCGCGGCGCAGGCACATCTCCCGCGCCATCGCGATCTACCGTTCGCTGCTCGCGGGCGGCGTCGTCGAGGTGCTGCCGGAGCCGGACGACGCCGGCCGGTACGCGCGCATCACCGTCGACCTCCAGGAGGACTTCGCGCTCAACCAGGCGCTGTCGACGTTCGCGCTCGCGACCTTCGAGATCCTCGACCCGGCGTCGCCGTCGTACGCGCTGGACGTGCTGTCGGTGATCGAGGCGACGCTGGAGGACCCGCGGCAGATCCTGGCCGCGCAGGTCAACAAGGCGCGGGGCGAGGCCGTCCAGGAGATGAAGGCCGAGGGCATCGAGTACGAGGAGCGGATGGAGCTGCTCCAGGACGTCGACCACCCGAAGCCGCTGGAGGACGTGCTCGGCGCCGCCTACGAGGTGTACCGGGCCGGGCACCCCTGGGTCGGCGACCACCCGCTGCGCCCGAAGTCGGTCGTGCGCGACATGTACGAGCGGGCGATGACGTTCACCGAGTACATCGGCCACTACGAGCTGGCGCGGGGCGAGGGGCTCGTCCTGCGGTACCTGTCGGGGGCCTACAAGGCGCTGCAGCAGACCGTCCCGGAGTCGATCAAGACCGACGACCTGATCGACCTGATCGAGTGGCTGGGCGAGCTGGTCCGGCAGGTCGACTCCAGCCTGCTGGACGAGTGGGAGCAGCTCGCCAACCCCGCCGCCGAGGATCTGGACGAGCCGATCGAGGAGCGCGTCACCAGGGTCACCGCGAACGCGCGGGCGTTCCGGGTGCTGGTGCGCAACGCGATGTTCCGCCGGGTGGAGCTGGCGGCGCTGGAGCGCTACGGCGACCTCGGCGCGCTGGACCCCGACTTCGGCGCCGACGCGTGGGCGCAGGCCATGGACCGCTACTTCGAGGAGCACGACGAGCTGCTCACCGGGCCCGACGCGCGGGGGCCGAAGCTGCTGCAGATCGAGGAGGTCCCGGAGGACGCGCTGTGGCGCGTCCGGCAGGTCTTCGACGACCCGGAGGGGCACCACGACTGGGGCATCAGCGCCGAGGTCGACCTCGCGGGCTCCGACCAGGAGGGCGAGGCCGTCGTCCGGGTGACCGGCGTCGACAGGATGTAGGAGGACGTATGGTGCGGGTCGCGGTGGCGCAGTTCGCGCCCGGAACCGACAAGGACGAGAACCTGGCGGCGATCGGCGGGCTGGCCGCCGAGGCGGCCGGGCAGGGCGCGCGGGTCGTGGTGCTTCCCGAGTTCTCCATGTTCACCGCGCCGAAGATGGACCGGCGTTTCGTCGACTCGGCCGAGCCGCTGGACGGCCCGTTCGTGGCCGGGCTCGGCGAGCTGGCACGGCGCCACGGCGTCCACGTCGTCGCGGGAGTGAACGAGCGGCTGGACGACCCGGACCGCATCTCCAACACGCTCGTCGCCGTCGCCCCCGGCGCGGGCGTCGTCGCCGAGTACCGCAAGATCCACCTGTACGACGCGTTCGGGTACGAGGAGTCGGCGCTGGTGCGGCCCGGCGAGATCGGCGAGCCGCGGACCTTCGCCGTCGACGGCGTCACGTTCGGGATGCAGACCTGCTACGACGTGCGGTTCCCGGAGGTGACGCGGCGGATCGTGGACGCGGGCGCCGACGTCCTGGCGCTGCCCGCCGAATGGGTTCCGGGGCCGCTCAAGGAGGACCACTGGCGGACGCTGGTGCGGGCCCGGGCGATCGAGAACACGATCTACGTGGCGGCCGCCGACCAGTGCGCCCCGACCGGCGCGGGCAACAGCATGGTCGTCGACCCGATGGGCGTCGTCGTGGCCGCGCTGGGGGAGGGGACCGGGGTCGTGTCCGGGGACGTCTCGCCCGAGCGCGTCAAGGCCGTCCGAGCGAAGAACCCGGCGCTCGACCTTCGCCGTTTCACCGTCACCCCGGCCGGGGGCTAGAGGGCCCCGGCCGCGAAGTCCGGCGTGACCGGGAAGTCCTCCGGCGCGGGTTGTGGTGGTCGGTGTCGGCCTTCTCCGCGTTGGCCGAGAAAATCGCCCTGCGCGCGCGGCGGCGCCCCTAGCCAAGGTATCGAGCTGGCAACGGTTGCGGCGCGTCTCCGTGTCCGGACGGGTGCGCAGCGTGACCATCATGGGGTGCGCCTTTCTTCCAGCCTTCCGCCCGCCGGGTTCACCCGCGGCGAGCCCCGGCCGCCCGTCCGCCGTCCGAGCCGCCTGTCGGCGGTCGTCGCGGCGCTCGCCCTCGCCGCGGGGCTGTTCCTCGTCATCGCGTACGGGTCGACACGGGTCGCGCCGGCCCGTCCGGCGGACGGCGTCACCACGCCGGCGCCGTCGGCCAAGCCCGTTCCCGCGTCGACCCCGCCACCGGGACGGGACGTTGCGGAGCCCCGCGCGTACCCGTCCCGCCACCATGCCGGGAAGAAGAAGCGGGCCCACCGCCGCGAGCACGCCGCCGCCTCGCCGCGCCGGCACCACCGCCCCGTGCGGCGGCACCACAGGCCCGCGGCGCGAAAGCCGCCGCGGGCCCGTCACGCCCCGTCGTGGGTCTCGGGCGAGTGCAAACGGCGCTTCCCCTACGATCCCGCCCGCGGCGCCGCCTGTGTCGGCGCCCTCACCGGCGCCTTCGGCTGACCGGGTGGTCAGGCCGCCTTGGCCGCCAGCAGGCGGCTCATCTCGGCGCGCAGCTCCTCGACGTCCGCCCCCGCCTCGGTGGCCAGCCGCACCGACGAGAAGTCGCCGTCGTGCAGGACGCCGAGAAGCAGGTGGCCGCTGCGGATCTCCTTCTGGCCGAGCCGGAGGGCGTGCCGCAGGCTCAGCTCCAGCGCCTTCTTGGCGTGCGGCGTGAGGGGGATGTGACCCCGGCGGACCCGGCCGCTCCTCCCGGCCGGCGCGTCGAGGGCGCCCTCGCCGAAGCTCTGCTCGGTGGCCTCGCGGACGGCGTCCAGGTCGATCCCGATGCTGCGCAGGGCGTCGGGGTCGAGGACGTCGCCGCCCGCGCGGTTGAGCCGAACGATCCGGGCCCGCAGGTCGTCCGGGCCGAGCCCGTGCTCGCGCAGGACGCGTCCGGTGGCGCTCTCGGCTCCCGCCAGGGTGAGCAGGACGTGCTCGGTGCCGATGCGGCCGTCGCGCAGCGCCCGCGCCTCGGCCTGGGCCCCGATGACCGTCTGCCGCGCGTCCGCGGTGAAACGCTCGAACATCGTCTACTGCTCCTTCTTGAGTAGGCGGCGGCCGGTGCCGTGCTTCTTGTGGACGGCCTGCCGGCTCACGCCGAGGCAGACCGCGATCTCCTGCCAGGACCAGCCCTGGTCGCGGGCGCTGGCGACCTGCAGCGCCTCCAACCGCTCGGCCAGCTCGCGCAGCGCGCGCACGGCCCGCAGTCCCACCGCGGGGTCCCGGCTGCTCGCCTCCTGGGCGAGCGTCACTCCGTCGCTCATGGCTGTCAATGTAGGTTGACATCCGAGGCGTGTCAACCAATGTTGACGCTTCGACGGTCAGCGCACGGCCATCAGCGTGGTGAGCAGGTCGTCCAGGCTGACCAGGCCGGCGACGCGGCCGTCCGGCCCGACGGCGAGACCGAGGTGGCTGTGCCCCGCCTTGAGGATCGCGACCGCCTCGCCCACGGGCGTGCCGACCGGCATCGCCGGAACGGGGTGCGCCAGGTCCCCGGCGGGGGTGGCGCGGCCCCGCGCGCGGGCCACGAAGGCGTCCCGGACGTGCACCATGCGGGCCTGCCCCGGTCGCCCGGCGCCCCGCAGCATGAGCCGGATGTGGCCCGTGCGGGCCGACGCGTCGATGACCTCCTGCGGCGTCGCGGACGCGGGGACCGACACGATGTCCGAGACCGGCACCACGAGGTCGGCCAGCGGGGCGCGGGGCGCGTCCAGGGCGGCGGTGAGCAGCGTCAGCTCGCTCTGGCCGATCAGCCCGAGCCTCCGCGACTCCTGGGCGATGCTGCGCAGCTGCTCGGGGGTGCGCGACACCTCCCGCGAGTCGGCGGGGCGGACGCCCACCAGCCGCAGGAGCAGGTTCGTCGCGCCGTTCAGCGCCGCCAGCACCGGGCGCACCATGGTGGCGAACGCGCGGAAGGGCAGGCCGAGCACGCTCGCCGAGCGCTCGGGGTCGGCGATCGCCCACGACTTCGGCGCCATCTCCCCGACGACCATGTGCAGGAACGTCACGAGCGCCAGAGCCAGCACGAACGCGACGGCGTGCGCCGCGCCCTCCGGCAGCCCGGCGGAGTGGAACAGCGGCGTGAGGGTCCCGGCGAACACCGGCTCGGACACCAGGCCGAGGCCGAGCGAGCACATCGTGATGCCGAGCTGCGCGCCCGCGAGGGTCACCGACAGCTCGTCGATCCCCGCGACGGCCGCGCCCGCCCCCCGCCCGCCGCGGGCGGCGGCCCGCTCCAGCCGCGGCCGCCGCGCCGCCACCAGCGCGAACTCGGTGGCGACGAAGAAGCCGTTGCCCGCCAGCAGCGCCAGCGTGACCAGGGCGCCCAGCCCGAGGTTCACCCGTCCTCCTCCACGGTGCGGATGCGGATCAGCTCCGGCACGTGCCGGTGGACGGTCAGGACCTCCACCACGGCGGTGCGGGCCGGCTCGTCCAGCCGGGTCGGGGCCAGCGGCACCCGGACGACGTCGCCCGGCCGCGCGACCCGGCCGAGCCGCTTCATCAGCAGCCCCGCGACGGTCTCGTAGTCGCCCTCCGGCAGCGCGATCCCGGTCTCGTGGGCGACCTCGTCCATCCGCAGCCCCGCGTCGGTCGTCCACCACTCGCCGCTGCGGATCGCGAGGTCCTCGCCCGGCTCGTTCTCGTCGGCGATCTCCCCGACCAGCTCCTCGGCGACGTCCTCCCAGGTGAGGATGCCGGCGAAGCCGCCGTACTCGTCCACCACGCAGGCGAGGGGCTCGCCGGCGCCCTGCAGCCGCAGCACCACCTCCGGCAGCGGCAGCGACGACGGCAGCAGCAGCGCCGGCCGGGCGAGCGCGCGGACCTCGGTGCGCGCGGCCTCGTCCGGGCCGAGCGCGACCAGCTCCTCCAGCCCGACGACCCCGACCACGTCGTCGACGCCCTCGCCGAGGACGGGGTAGCGGGTGTGCCCGCTCGCCGCGATCACGTCCCCCAGGTCGGCGGCCCGCGCCGCGGCGGGCACGGTCACCACGTCGACGCGGGGCACCATGACCTCCTCGGCGTCCCGCTCGGAGAACACCAGGGCCCGCTCCAGCAGGTCGGCGTGGCCCGCCTGGAACTGCTCCCCGGACTCGCCGATCATGTGCCCGAGCTCCTCCAGCGTCGCGCCGTGCCGCAGCTCCTCCACCGGCTCGATGCCCACCGCGCGGACGAGCCGGTTCGCGGACACGTCGAACAGCCTGATCAGCGGGCCGGCCGCGGCCAGGTAGAACAGGGTGGACCCGGCCAGGGCGCGGGCCAGCGACTCCGCCCGCGCCAGCGCCAGGTTCTTGGGGAAGAGCTCGCCCAGCAGCATCTGGATCACCGTGGCCAGGACGAACCCGAGCGCGACCGCCACCCCGCCGGACGCCGCGTCCGGGACCCCGCCCGCGCGCAGCGCCGGCGCGATCAGGTCGGCGAGGGCGGGCTTGGCGATGAAGCCCACGACCAGCGCGGTGACCGTGATGCCGAGCTGCGCGCCGGACAGCATGAACGAGAGCCGGCCCATCACCCGCACCGCGCGCCCCGCGGCCCGGTCGCCCTCCGCCGCCCGCTGGTCGAGCGCCGGGCGGTCCGCGGTGACGAACGCGAACTCCTGCGCCACGAAGTAGCCGGTCGCGGCGGTCAGCACGAGGACGGCCAGCAGTCCGAGCGCGGCGTTCACCCGGGCCTCCTCCTCACGCGCGGCACCTTCGAGACCCCTCCTACCCCCGCCCGGGCCGTCCCTCCCCGGAGGGCGGGACGGTTATCGACCGCTCTGCGTGGAATGAATCACTGTGCAGGCGAACCGCAGTGCAGGCGAAGAGGCCGGGGCCACGACCGCGAGGGGGCGCCCATGCCGAAACCGTTCGCGTCGTCCGCGGACCTGAGCGACAGGACGCAGACGCTGGAGGTCCTCGCCGACGGGGTGTACGCGCTCACGGCCGAGGGCGACCCGAACGTGGGGGCCGTGGAGGGCGAGGACTTCCTCGTCTGCTTCGAGGCCCTCGCCACGCCCGCCGCGGCGCGCGACTGGCTCGCCGTGCTGCGCGAGCACACCGACAAGCCCATCCGCTACCTGGTCCTGTCGCACTACCACGCCGTCCGCACGCTGGGCGCGAGCGCGTTCGGCGCCCCGGTGGTCGTCGCGCACGACCTGACGCGCGCGCTGATCGCCGAGCGCGGCAAGCAGGACTGGGAGTCGGAGTACGGCCGGATGCCCCGGCTGTTCAAGGACCCGGACGGCATCCCGGGGCTCACCTGGCCGACCGTGACGTTCACCGGCACCCTCACCATCGACCTCGGCGGCGACCGCGGCGACCTCGACCTGGCCTACTGCGGGCGCGGCCACACCGAGGGCGACATCGTGGCGTGGCTGCCCCGGCACCGGATCCTGTTCGCCGGCGACCTCGTGGAGACCCAGGCCGCGCTCTACACCGGCGACGCGTTCCATCGCGAATGGGCGTCCGGCACGCTCGACCACGTCCACTCCTTCGGGGCCGAGACCCTCGTCGGCGGGCGCGGGGCGGTCGCGCACGGCCGCGACGCCGTGCAGGCGGCCGTCCGGCAGACCCGCGACTTCCTCACCACGATGATCGGCGAGGTCGAACGGGTCCGGCGGGAGGGCGGCGCGCTCAGGGACGCGTTCGCCGCCGTCCACGCGGCGCTCGCCCCCGCCTACGGCGGCTGGCCGATCTTCGAGCACTGCCTGCCCTTCGACGTCTCCCGCCTCTGGGACGAGCTGGACGGCATCGAACGCCCCCGCATCTGGACGGCCGAGCGCGACCGGGAGGTCTGGGCGGAGCTGCAGGACTAGCCGGTACCGGAGGAGGGATGCCCAGGGACCGCAGGAATGTCCGGATCTCGTGACAACCCGGAGACGGCCGGGCCCCGCGTGGAAGGCTCGGAACCGTCCGGCACAGGGTTCCCGACGCGGAGGGGAGTGGCGATGACCGAGCGATACCGTCCCCGCCCGGTGTTCGATCCCGGCATCGGCGGCGAGGAGCGCGCCCTGCTGGCCGCCGCGCCCGAGCGGCTCGTCCCGGCCTGCCTGCCCGCTCCGGCGCCCCCGCGGCTGCGCACCGGCACGGTCGCGGCGCGGCTGGTGTGGATCCCGGCGTTCGCGCTGTTCTACGGCGTGCTGCCGGGCGGATGGCTGCGCGTCTGCTTCGTCGCCTCGCTGGACGACGACGAGCTGGTGGGCGGCGCGGTGCGCTGGGGGAGGCTGCCCGTAGTCGCGATGATGGTCGTCCCGGCCGTGCAGGTCCTCCTGCTGCTGCTCGGCCAGGTGGAGGCCGCCGTCGTCCTCGCGGCCGCGAGCTTCGCCGCCTGGGTCGCCGGGGCGCTGCGGTACGTCCGGGAGCCCGCCGCCGCCCGCGCCGCGCGGGAGCACCACGGCCGCTACCTCCTGCCGGCCGACTTCGACGAGCCCGCCTCGGGGCTCCTCGTCCGCGCCCAGCGCGCCGTGGACGCCGTGCTCGGATCGCGGGCGCACGGCGCCGGGCTGCTCGACGACATCAACAACGCGGTCGTCCTGCCGCGCCAGGAGTGGGCGATCGCGGGCGCCCTCGCCGAGCACACGCGGCTGCGCCGGGAGCGCCGCGCCCAGCGGCCGGAACGCCTCTCGGCGCGCGTCCGGGCCCTGCTGGAACCGCAGGACCGCGCGCTGGAGCTGTCGATCCGCTCGGTCACCGGGCGGATCGAGGCGCTGGAGGCCTACGCGCGCCGGGCGGGGGAGGCCGACGACGCCTACCACGAGGCGGGCGTCCTGCAGGGGCTGCCCGAGCAGAACGCCCGCTACCGGGACCTGCTGGCGAGCACCGTCGGGGACGCCCTGGCGGGCGAGGAGATCCGCGGGATGGCCGAGGACGCCCGCCAGGCCGAGCTGGCGCTGCGCGAGCGCGTCGCGGGCGCCGTGCGGGCCGGGCACGAACTGGGCCCGCCGCTCCGCTGACCCCGGGTCCCGCTCAGTTCTCGGCGAGCACGATGACGCGGTCGTCGGCCGAGAGCGTGAGCGGCGCCCACTTGTCCGGGTTCAGCACCACCCCGTAGCCGGGCGGCTCGTGGAACCGCTCCGTCAGGCGGTAGCCGAGCGCGACCTCGCCGCGCCGCCGGGCCGACTCGATGAGCGTCGCGAAGTCGGCCTCGGCGCCCGGCGCCAGGTAGTCGCAGGCGGGCTTGAGGTAGATCTCCGAGCCGGCCGGGTCGAGCAGGTCGGCGAACACCTCGTACAGGTGCCGGTTCTCGCTCAGCTGGGTCAGCATCAGGCTGATCAGCTTCTCGCTGACGACGAAGTCGTCGGCCTTGGTGACCTGCGCGATCTCCCGGTTGGCGTCGTCGTTGATCTCGCTGACGATGGCGAAGGGGTCGCCGAGCCCGTCCTCGATGTCGCGCAGGTGCAGCAGCGTGACGAGGGTGCGGGCGTCGGCGTGCTCCCGGTCGCGCCCGGCGTCCGACAGCACGATGACGCGCTGGAACGAGCCGAGGTCGAGGGACTCCAGCGCCGGCCGCTCGGTCGGCTCCGCCCGGACGAAGTCGATCTTGAGGTGGGCCGCCGGGGGCAGCGCCCCGGTGGGGTCCTCGCGCGGCGCGGCGACGACCAGCGCCGAGTCCGGGGCGAGGAACTCGTCCAGCAGCTCGATGATCTTCGGTGCGCGGTGGTTCCAGCCGAGCATCAGCGTGCGCTCGGGCACCGGGGGCCGCGCGGTCGCCGTCGTGATCGCCGCCTCCCGGACGGGCGGCGCGGGCCCGGTGGCGAGCCGGATCAGCAGGTCGTCCTCCGCCAGGAGGATGATCTCGTCGTCGGCGCGGATCACGGTGTCCATCGGCGGGTTCAGCAGGACGGCCCCGTCCGCCCGCCGCAGTCCGGACGGGACGCCGAGGTCGTAGGCCGACAGCGACTCCCCGAACGTCATGCCCGCGAGGGCCGGTTCGGTGCGCATGTAGAACTCGTGGCCGACGAAGTCCAGCAGCTCGGTGCAGACCTGCGACAGCCCCGACTGGCGGTGCGACTGGACGATCAGCCGGATCGCCACGTCGTCGGCGTCGATGACGTGCGCGGCGGGGCCGCCCGCGAGCCGGGCGGCGGGCAGGTTGGCCGAGTCGTGCACGGCGGCGACCACGTGCGGGCGGTGCCGCCCCCAGGTGCGGGCGCCGAGCGACAGCAGCACCTTGATGATGCGGGCGTCGGCCTCGTCGACCTCCGGCGTGACCACCATGATGGACCGCGCGGTCCCGGGGCTGACCAGCTCCACGTCCGCGACCTTCAGCGGGTCGCCGGTGCGGCACACGATCCTGGTGCGGCCGAGGTCGCCGACGCGCGCGCGGATGGCGTCCTCCATCTCGACCTTGTCCCGGTCGGCGAGGATCGCGACGCACGACCTGCGCCGGCTCTGGTTGGCCTCCACCAGCTCCGCCACCACGGTGAAGACTTGCTCGGACCAGCCGAGCAGCACCGTGTGGTCGTGCTCGACGATCCGCGACCGGCCCTTGCGCAACTCGGTGATCTTCGCTTCCAGGCCGGTGGTGAGCACGCCGATGAGCGAGCTGACGATGAAGATCCCGCCGATGGTCGAGACCAGCATCAGGCCGAGGTACGGCGCGGTGCCGGTGTCGTCCCCCATCGTCCCGGGGTCGAGCGTGCGCAGCAGGCTGCGCCAGACCATGCCGGGCCAGTGGCCGTTGGACTCGCTGTCGCCGGGCGCGAGCATGACGGCCGCGGTCGCCACCACCAGCACCAGCGCCCCGGACGCGAGCCCGAGCCAGCCGATGAGGGCGGGCGTCCCCTTCGCCATCGTCCGGTCGAACCAGTACCGGACCTTGTCCCGCCGCGTCACGCGTGTCAACGGGCCGCCCCCTCCGCCGTCGCCCCGGCGCCAGCTTATTGTGTTGTCTCGCACCATTACTGGCATTCTCTCCCGCAATGGGGGGAGGATTTGCCCGATGCACACGCAAGAGGGCCGGGGCGTGGATAAATCCGCCCCGGCCCCTCGCCGCGCGCCGGAACACCCCCGGCCGCGCGGCGGCCGCTAGTGCGCGGCTTCGTACTGCTCGATCACATTGGCGGGGATACGGCCCCGCTCATTGACCTTGATGCCGCGGTTCTTCGCCCACTCGCGAATCTCGGCGGAGCGCTCGCGGCTGCCCGCGGTGCGCGTCCCGCGGCCGCCCCGGCCCGCGGCCTTGCGCGCCTTGCGGGCGCCGGCCACGAACGGCTCCAGGCCGCTGCGGAGCTTGGCGGCGTTCTTCTTGCTCAGGTCGATCTCATAAGACGTGCCGTCGAGGGAAAAGCTGACGGTCTCGTCAGCCTCTCCGCCGTCGATGTCGTCCACGAGAAGGACTTCGACCTTCTGTGCCATGCGGGGACTCCCTCTAGCTATGCGTCCGGCTTGGCGTCCGGATGTGCCTCGATGAATGCAGCATAGACCTCATCCGATATCTTGCCACGTTCGGAGACTTCGATGTCCTCACGCAATGCCCACGCGCGGACATCGCCGTTCGTGTAGCCCTTGATCTTCGCGGTGCGCGACTTGCGGCCCTTCCCTGCCGGCTTCACCTCGGCGGCGTTCTCGATGAAGGGCGCGAGGGCGTCCAGCATCTCGTTCAGCCGCTTGTAGTTGTCATCGTTCAAGTCGATCGTGAACGTCCGGTCGAGGACTTCGAAGTCCCGCTTTGCGACATCGGCTCCTTCGGAGCCGTCGATGTCGTCCACCCGAATGACCTTCTCGGCCATGTGTTCTGTGTCTTCCTTCCCCTTGCCGACGCGGCGACCTTGACCGTAGCGGATTCCGGGGGCGGACATGGTGGCGGGACGCGCGGGGAGCACGGAAGAAGGGTGCGCGCCGGCCGCCGCGGCGCCGGTTCGCACGGTCGCCGTTCCCGTCCTCCCCGGGTCAGAGCGAGCACGAGCGCCTGGACCGGGGTGGGACGGAGGGAGGCCCAAGTTCCGGTCAAACAACGCATGGCGCGGAGTTACCGGGGTAGCCGCCCCATCACGGGCGCAGCCACCGCCACCGACTCATCACCCGAGGAGCCAGAGCATGGGCGACCCCACCGGCCGCAACGACCGGAAGCAGGAGCAACTGGACCCTCGGCGGGTGAGCCCGGAAGGGGCGAGGCTCACCACCGACCAGGGCATCCGGGTCGACGACACCGACAACTCGCTCTCCGCGGGGGAGCGCGGACCCTCGCTGCTGGAGGATTTCCATCTGCGCGAGAAGATCACCCATTTCGACCACGAGCGGATTCCCGAGCGGGTCGTGCACGCGCGCGGTTCGGGAGCCTACGGCCATTTCACGCTGCACGAGTCCCTCGCCGAGTACACGACGGCCGAATTCCTGACGGACACCTCGCTGACGACGCCGGTGTTCGTGCGGTTCTCCACCGTCGCCGGGTCCCGCGGCTCCGCCGACACGGTCCGGGACGTCCGCGGGTTCGCCACGAAGTTCTACACGCGGCAGGGCAATTTCGACCTCGTCGGCAACAACATGCCGGTCTTCTTCATCCAGGACGGCATCAAGTTCCCCGACTTCGTGCACGCGGTGAAGCCCGAGCCGGCGAGCGAGATCCCGCAGGCGTCCTCCGCGCACGACACCCTCTGGGACTTCGTGCAACTCCAGCCCGAGACCATGCACATGATGATGTGGCTCATGTCGGACCGGGCGCTGCCGCGCAGTTACGCGATGATGGAGGGCTTCGGCGTCCACACTTTCCGGCTCGTGAACGCCGAGGGGCGCGCGACGTTCGTGAAGTTCCACTGGAAGCCCAGGCTCGGGATCCACTCGCTCGCCTGGGACGAGACCCAGAAGATCGCGGGGAAGAACCCCGACTTCAACCGGGCCGACCTCTGGGAGCGGATCGAGGCCGGCGCCTTCCCCGAGTACGAGTTCGGGGTCCAGCTCGTCCCGGAGGAGGACGAGCACTCGTTCGACTTCGACCTGCTCGACCCGACCAAGATCATTCCGGAGGAGCGGGTGCCGGTGCGGCCGGTCGGCACGCTGGTGCTCGACCGCAACCCCGACAACTTCTTCGCCGAGACCGAGCAGGTCGCCTTCCACCTCGGCAACGTCGTGCCCGGCATCGACTTCACCAACGACCCGCTGCTGCAGGCGCGGCTGTTCTCCTACCTGGACACGCAACTGATCCGGCTCGGCGGGCCGAACTTCCCGCAGCTCCCCGTGAACCGTCCCGTCGCGCCCGTCCGCAACCACCACCGCGACGGCTACCACCAGACGGACATCCACCAGGGGCGGGCGAGCTACCACAAGAACTCGCTCTCGGGGGGCTGCCCGGCGGTTGGCGGCGAGGGCTCCTTCACCCACTACCAGGAGCGGGTGGACGGCAACAAGATCCGCAAGCGCAGCGAGAGCTTCGCCGACCACTACTCCCAGGCGACGCTGTTCTGGAACAGCATGTCCGACTGGGAGAAGGAGCACATCGTCGGCGCGTTCCGGTTCGAGCTCGGCAAGTGCGACCACCGGCACATCCGGGAGGGCGTCATCGAGCACCTCAACCACGTCGACCACGCCCTCGCCGTCCAGGTCGCCGAGGGCGTCGGGGTGGAGCCGCCCGGGGAGCCGGCGACGGCGAACCACGGCCGCACCTCGCCCGCGCTGAGCCAGGCGAACGCGCGCGCGGACTCCGTCCAGGGCCGCAAGATCGCGGTGCTGGTGGCGGACGGGGCCGACTCGGCGGCCGTCGCGGCGGTCGGCGACGCGCTCACCGAGGCCGGGGCGGTGGTCGAGGTCCTCGCCGCGAAGGACGGCTTCGTCCAGGCGGCGAACGGCGGGCAGATCGAGGTGACCCGCGCCATGCCGACGGTCGCGTCCGTCCTCTACGACGCGGTGCTCGTGCCGGGCGGCGAGCAGAGCGTGCGGACGCTGGCGGGGGACGGCGACGCCGTGCACTTCGTCGCCGAGTCCTTCGTCCACTGCAAGGCGATCGGCGCGCTCGACGAGGGCATCGGCCTGCTGGAGCGGGCCGGCATCGACGGCGTGCGGTTCTCCGACGGGGCCGCCGTCAGCGACGCCGGCGTCGTCACCGGGCGCGGGGCGGGCGGCGGCTTCCCCGCCAAGCTGGTCGAGGCGGTCGCGGCGCACCGGCACTGGACGCGCAAGAAGGCGCACGTGCCGGCCTGACCCGCGGCCGGGGACGGCCTCCCGCCCGCGGGCGGGACGGATCGGGGGACGGGGCCCGGCGCGGTGGACGCTCACGCGAGCCGCCGCGCCGGGCCCCGCCGCACTGGCCGCATTCTGCCAATAATCTGTGGGCAACGTCACAGAGCACGGTCGATCCGGGCAATTGAAGAATAATTTGAAAATATACCTTGTGCGATCCGCCGGATAATGCGCGGCGTTGATCAGGTGGAAACGCGCGGCGCTCGGTCTCCCGGAAGGCGGGTGACGTGCGCGATCGACGCCGCCCGCGGCCGGCCGCCCTCTCGCAAGCGGACGCTGACATGCGGTTTCCGGGCCGGCGGCGCCTGTCGCGGAGCGTGTCCGCGTCGTGCCGGTTGCCGGACCGGGCAGCCCGGCGCGCCCCGGACTGCCCAGGGGTGCAGTTCATGGATCCGCTTTTCTGTAGCAAGATGACGGCCGTCCGGTCGGCTTTTCCGCCCTTCCCTGGAAGAGCGTCCGGCGCCGTTTCCTGAGCGGGTCGGCGAGCGTCGGGCCGGGAAAAGGAAACGCGCATGGCCGGGTCCGTCATCGCTCGATTTCGTGAGCCGACGTTCCCGACGGCGCCCGGATCGAGCCGGACGGCGGCGCCGGCACGGCTCGCGACACCCCGCAGCAGAGGAGTTGGCACGTGGACGAGGGAGCGTTCGGCAGGGCCGCCCAGGAACGGGCGATCGCCGAGGTCGAGGTGGAGATGGCGCGGCTGTGCGAGCTGCTCGCCGAGGGCCTCGCGATGGGCGTCGACGGGGGCCGCGAGATGGTCGGGGGCGCCATGTCGGAGTTCCTCGTGGAGTTCTTCGGGCTCGTCCGGGCCGAGGGCCCGCGTCCGGGCGTGAGAGAAGTGATCACGCTGCCGCTGCTGGTGCACGGGGCGGAGACCGGCGCGCCGGGCCCCGCCATGCCCGTCGCCGTGCTGCACCTGCTCTGGTGGGCGTCGGCGCGCCACCTCGACGACCTCACCTCCGCCGGCGCGCCGGCCCCCGCGGGCGCCGCCGCCGGCGGGAGGGTGCTCACCGCGCTGGCCGTCGGCGGCCAGCTGCCCGGCCGGCTCATCGCCGGCATGCCCGTCGGCGCCGCCGTGCGCGCCGCGCTCGCGGACGAGCTCTCGCGCGCCTGGGTGGACGCCGTCGACGGGCGGCTCCGCGTCCTCGCCGAGCGGGCGCCGAACGCCACCTGCGAGTCGGTGCTGCGCGGCTACGAGGGCAGGACCGGCGCGCCCTACGCGATGGCCGCGGCCTCGGCGGCGCGCCTCGCCGGAGCGGACGACCACCGGGTCGCGGGCTGGCGGGCGTACGGCCGCGCGTTCGGCGTGCTGTGCCGGCTCGCCGACGACCGGCGCGACCTCGTCTCCGGGCGGCACGAGGGCCTCGCCGCCGGCACCGCCACGCACCTGCTCGTCCACCTGCTGGCCGGGCTGCCGCCCGCGCGGCGCCGCGAGGCCCTCGCGCTGCACGCCTCCGCCCGCCACTCGGCGTCCGCGCGCGCCGAGATGGCCGCCTGGATGCTCGACGAGGAGGTCGCCGAATCCTACGCCGCCTCCGTCGCGCCGCTGGCCGGGCGCGCCCACGGCCTGCTCGACATGCTCGGCGGCGATCCGGGCTGCGTCCGGGAGCTGCACCGGGCGGTCGAGGGGACCGTCGGCCACCTGCCCGGGCTGCCGCTGGCCGCGGCCTAGGGGAGGATCGTCGATGACCGTTTCCGGCGGCCTCCCGGAAGTCCTCGCCGCGCACTGCCCGCGGGTCGCCACGGCGATCCGGGAGGCGCTGCACGGCCACCCCGCCTACCAGCCGATCCGCCGGGCGGCGGGCCCGATGTTCGGTGGGCGCCGGGAGACCTGCGCCCGGCTGCTCGGCCTCGTGCTGCGCCGGTCGCCCCTCCCCGAGGACGACCGCGGGCGCTTCCGCGACCTCGGCGTCCTCGCGGCCCGGCAGGCGATCCCGCTGCCGGTGCTGTCGGAGGCGTGGGACCTGGCCCTCGCCGCCGCGGCGCGGTCGTGCTGGACGGTCGCGCCGCCCGGCTGCTTCACCGAGATGGCCGAGCTGACCGCGCACGCGGCCCGGCTCGCGGCCGGCGCGCGGGAGGCCTGCATCCAGGGGTACGCGGAGGCGCCCCGCGAGGGGACGAGATCGCGGCCGCTGCGCCGGCTCCTCGCCGAGACCCTGATCGACGGCGCTCCCGCCGGAGTGATCGCCGACGCGGCCGGCGTCCGCCTCGCGCCCGCCTACCTCGTCCTGCGGTGCGAGGCCCCCGCGCTCGCGGAACAGGACTGGGAGCGGGAGAGCGAGCGCCTGGAGTCCTGGGAGGGCGTGCTGTACTCCGGCGGCCCGGAGGGGCTGACCGTGCTGTTCCCGGCCGCCGAACCGCTGCGCGCGGAGGACCTGGCCGCCGAGTTCACCGCGGGCCTCGCCGCCCGTTCGCGCGGGCCCGTGCACGCCGCCCGGTCCTGCCGGCGCGGCGTCGCCGGCATCCCGGCGGCGCTGGAGGAGGCCTCCCGCGTCCTGACGATCGCCAAGGCCATCCCGGACGCCGAGGACCGCCCCTACGGGGCCGACGAGCTGCTCGTCGAGCTGGCGATCCTCGGGCAGCCCGCGATCCGCGGGCGGCTCGCCGCCGTGCTGTCCCCGCTCGACGCCGGCACCGACCTGCGGCGGACGCTGGAGGTGCTGCTCGCCTGCAACCTCGACCGCGAGCGCGCCGCGCGGGAGCTGTGGATCCACCGCCGCACGCTGCACTACCGGCTGGACCGCATCCGGGCCCTGTCCGGCGTCGACCCGAGCTCCGCGCGCGGCCTCCAGCTGTTCCGCGCCGCCCTCACCTCGGCCCGGCTGGCGCGCCTCGAGCACGAGGGCCGCCGCGCCGAGGACGGCTCCCTCCCCTCACCGGTGAGCGTCTGAAGGGAGGCCCGGGGTCAGGCGAGGCCCATCTCGCGTCTGACGTTCTCGTACTGCACCGCCATCGCGTCCGCGAGCGCCTGCGCGCCCGACAGCGGCCGGACCATGACGCAGAACTCGTCGATGAGCCCGGCGTCGTCGTGGTGCAGGAAGTCGCAGCCGTGCACCTCGCGGTCGCCGATCCGCGCCTTGAAGACCAGCGCGTGGTCCCGGCCGCCGCCGATCTCGCGGACGTAGCGGAAGTCGGCGAAGACCCGGGTCACCGCGCGCAGGATCGCGGTGGCCGTGGCACGTCCCTCGTACGGCGCGAACGCCACCGGGCTGAGGAACGTCACGTCCTCGGCCAGCAGCGCCGGAAGGGCGTCCAGGTCGCCCTTCTCGATGGCGGCGCGGAACGGGTGCATCGGGTCCACCTCCAGAGCCTCGGTCATCGGCACGCCCGAGGACGTGCCGGAAAGCCTAGGGCGGGCGGCCCTGGTCCGCGATCACCCGGCGGGCGCCGTCACGTGCCCGGCCGCAGCAGGATCTTGACGGCGCCGTCCCGCTTCTTCTGGAACATCTCGTAGGCCTCGGGCGCCCTCTCCAGCGGCCAGCGGTGCGTGGCGAGGTCCATCACGCCGAGCGGGTCGGCGTCGTCGGCGATGAGCGGCATCAGGTCGTCGATCCAGCGCTTGACGTGGGCCTGGCCCATGCGCAGGGTGACGCCCTTGTCGAACATCTGCATCATCGGCAGCGGGTCCGTCATGCCGCCGTACACGCCGCTGAGGGAGATCGTCCCGCCCCGCCGCACGACCTCGATGGCCGTGGTGAGCGCCGCGAGCCGGTCCACCCCGACCCGCGCCATCAGCGGCGCGGCGGAGTTGCCCGGCATGAGCCCGGTGAGGGCCTGAGCGATCTTGGCGCCGGGGGAGCCGTGCGCCTCCATGCCGACGGCGTCGATCACCGAGTCGGTGCCGCGCCCGCCGGTGAGCTGCCGGACCGCGTCCGGCACGTCGTCGGCGTCGGAGGCGTCGATCACCTCGATCCCGTGCCGGCGCGCCATCTCCAGCCGCTCCGGGACGAGGTCGACCGCGATCACCCGGTGGCCGAGACGGCGGGCCACGCGGGCCGACATCTGCCCGATCGGGCCGAGCCCGAGCACGGTGACCGAACCGCCCTCGGGGATGTCGGCGAAGGCCACCGCCTGCCAGGACGTGGGGAGCACGTCCGACAGGTAGACGAACCGCTCGTCCGGCGGCCCCTCGGGCACCTTGATCGGCCCGAACTGGGCCTGTGGTACCCGCAGGTACTCGGCCTGCCCGCCGGGCACCTGCCCGTACAGCCGCGTGTAGCCGAACAGGGCCGCGCCGGTGTTCTGCTCGCGGACCTGCGTCGTCTCGCACTGGGCGTACAGCTCGAGGCCGCACATGTGGCAGTGCCCGCACGCGATGTTGAACGGGATGACCACGCGGTCGCCGGGTCGGACGTGGGTGACGTCCGGCCCGGTCTCCTCGACGACGCCCATCGGCTCGTGGCCGAGGATGTCGCCCTCGCTCATGAACGGCCCGAGCACCTCGTACAGGTGCAGGTCCGATCCGCAGATGCCGGTCGAGGTGACCCGGATGACCGCGTCGTTCGCCTCCTTGATCTTCGGATCGGGGACCTCGTCGACGCGGACGTCGCGCTTGCCGTGCCAGGTGACAGCCTTCATCGTGCTCCTCCGGTGGGACGGGCTCCGTCCCAGGCGGCCCTACCCGGGCGGCCGGGGCGAAACGTCCGCGCCCGGCCGTCAGGGGCAGCGGTGGGCCCGCGCGACGGCGCGCACGGCCGCCGTCCTGGTCGCCCAGAGGGAGGGCATGGCGGGCGGGTACGCGTCCGGCCCCGGTTCGGGGCGCAGCCGGAATCCGCGGGCGTCGTAGGCCTCCCAGCCCGTCCTGCGGCCGCGCAGGTTCAGGACGTGCGTCACGGTCCCGGCGGCGTGCCCGTCGTGGCGCAGATGCCAGCGGTGGGCGTCACGGTCCGCGGTCGTGAACTGGTACAGCCGCCAGCCGGGCCCGAAGCGGTGGGCCAGGTCGAGGGTCACGAGCGGCTCGCCGCTGCCCGGCCGCCGGGTGCGTTCCCGGGTGCCGGTGCCGGTGCCGGTGCCGGTGCTGGGACGCGGTCCGTGGTCGCGGACGAGCCGGGCGAGTTCGCGTGCGGCCTCCGCCAGGGCGTGCGCGGCTTCCGCGAGCCGCCGCTCG
>NZ_JBEUPA010000017.1:0-86973 GCF_040492065.1 Actinomadura sp. NPDC000929
GTGACGCACTTCTTCGCGTCGTTGTAGCCACTGAGATCCTCGGCCACGTCCTTGCCCAGCCCGAGCATGAATTTGAGGGATTCTCGCAGGCTCGGCGACGCCAGGGCGCGCGGCACGGCGGAGCGGCGGGTGCGGGCCCAGCCGCAGGCGGCGGCGACGGCGGCCGTGACGGCGAGGCCGGGCAGCCCGGCGATCCAGCCGCCGAGCGCGGCGGCGAGGGCGACCGCCGCCCACGCGGGCCAGCCCGTCCCGGCGACGAGGGCGCGGGGCTCCGGGCCGCGCCGGCCCCGCCCGGACGGCCAGACGGCGATCACCAGCAGGACGAGCAGCAGGACGAGGCCCGCGACGACGGCGGTCCGCTGCGCCCGGTCGGGGGCGTAGGCCAGCTCGACGACGCCGCTGGTCCCCTTCGGGACGACCCAGCCCTGCTTCCAGCCGTCGAGGCGGACGGCTCGCAGTTCGGCGCCGCCGACGGTCGCGCGCCAACCGGTGTTGAAGTTCTCGTTCACCGTGAGGAAGGAGGCGGTGGCGGCGTCCACCTCCAGCCTGCGCGTGCTGGAGCCCCATTCGAGCACCTTGACCTGCTGCGGCGGCCGGGCCGACGCGGCGGCGCGGGGCTTCGCCCCGACCGTCACCGTGTCGAGGCGGTAGGGGTCGAACGGCGCGGACGCCAGCCGGTTCCGGCCCGCTTGGAGCGCGGCGGGAGTGCACGCGCTGAACCGCAGCGGCCGGCCCGCGAGCAGGTCGCCGAGCGTGCCGGTCGCCTTGGTCTGGACGGCGGCGCCGCCGATCCGCAGTTTCGGGCCGTACCCGCACGGCAGCCGCAGCGGGACGGCGCGGACGTCGGGGATCGGCTTGACGCCGGGAATGACGAGGTCGGTCACCTGGACGGGCTGGGCCTGGCTCTCCCGGAAGAAGGTGAACGTGACCCGGTCGGTCGTCATCGGGGCGAACGCCAGCCTGCCCTGGGCGTCGGACAGCCCTTCGCGGGTCTGGCCGTTCGCCCCCTCGACCCGGACGCGCATCGGCCCGGAGGCAGAGGGCGGACGGGTGACGGTGACGGACGCCAGCCGCTTGCGGCCCTTCCACCGGACGGTGTACGTGGGCGCCTCGTCCCGCTCCCCCGCGATCCAAGCCGTCCCGGGGTCGCCGTCGAAGCCCGCCCTCGGCTGATCGGCGGGGTGGTCGGCCAGGACCGAGCTCGCGGCGACGGCCGGCTGCCCCCGGACGGCGGTGAACCGCTCGACGAGCCGCCGGTCGGTGAGCACGGCCGTGCCGGTGACGGCGGCCCGGCCCGCGGCGGCGGCGGTGAACGTCCGGTCGAACCCCGCCTCCTCCTCGTCGCCGGACCCGAGGGACGGCGAGCACACCCAGCGGCGGCTGCCCTTCACGCACTCGCCCGCGGCGCCCTGCGCCCGGCTCATCACGTACGTCGCGGGCCCGGCGAGGCCGGCGGGCGCGGGCATCGTGAAGGTGCGGGCGGGCCGCACGCCGCCGATCGACAGCTCCGCCACGCCCGCGCGGGCGAAACCCGGGACGAGCGGCTCGGAGGCCAGCCCGAGGATCCGCAGCCGCAGCCAGCGGGTCGGGCCGCCGGGCGCGCGGAGGGGCTGCCCGGTCACGATCTTCTGGACGTCCTGCCGCACCGTCCCGTTCTCGGTCTCGACGGCGACGCGCGAGACGGCGGGGCCGAGGGACCCGTCCTGGAGGAACGCGGCGGTGAGGCTCGGCACCTCGCGGGGCCGGTCGAAGTCGACGCGGAGCCACTGCCCGACCGGCCCGTTCCAGCCGCCCGTCTTCCAGGCGGTGAACTGGTCGCCGTCGAGCGCCGCGAAGGGGGTCGCCTCGGGCTCGCGCGCCTGCGGGACGGCGTCGTCGCCCGCCGCCGAGGTGGACGCCGTGACGTCGCGGACGCCGCCGCCGTACGTCACGTGGGTCGCGTAGCGCCTCCAGCCCGTGTCGAGGACGTCGGCGGCCTCACCCTCGCGGGCGGCGGTCAGCGTCGGAGACGTCTGGTGCAGCTCGCCGAAGTTGCGGCGCAGCAGGCGGGGCGAGTCGGTCACGACCGGGGCGCCCCCGAGGTCGGCGGCGTCGTCGTCCAGCAGGACGGGCCCGTCCGGCAGCGTGCCGCCGTCGGCCATGGGCAGCAGCGACTCCGGCCCCCCGTACACGCGGACGGGGTCCGCGGCGTCGGCGAGGGTCGCCACGCCCGCGGCGCCGGCGACCTCGTAGACCTCCAGCGCCGGGTACTTCTGGTCGACGGCGGTCACCGCGTCGTCGGCGTCCCCGCCGACGGGCCCGCCGAACGCGGCAGCCCTCCGCATCCCGGGAGAGTCGCCGAGCGCCTGGTGGAGGCGGGCGGGCCAGGCGCCCCGCAGCGACTCGCGCCGCAGGTCATTGCGCACCAGGACGTACCGGACGCCCATCCGGCCGAGGAAGGCGCTCAGGCCGGGCGACCCCTGCCCTGACCGGACCTGCTGGTCGATCGCGTCGAGCGCGCGCGTGTACCCGGGCGACCCGGCCGGGACGAGCTGCCGGACGCCCCACCGCGCCGACAGCAGCGGCTGGACGATGTCGTCCATGGGGCGGCCCCACAGGTACTCGCCGAACGGCGCGCCCGGGACGGCCAGCACCCCCTGCCGCCCGGCCCGCGCGTTGATCCACGCCGCGGCGTCCCGCCAGTACCGGGGCACCTCCGTGAACTCGCCCGGCCCGGACAGGCCCTGCGAGGCGGCCGTGACGCCGATGCCGCCGAGCGCGACGGCGGCGGCCACCGGCAGGCTGAGCAGCGATCTCAGCGCCGGGCCGGACGCCGGCCCGGCCCCCCGGCCGCGCACGTGGCCCGCCGTGCGGCGGGCCGCGGCGACGAGCGCGTGGGCGAGGCCGAGCGCGAGCGGCAGCCGGACGACCGCGTCGAACTTGTGCAGGTTGCGCAGCGGGGCGAGCGGGCCGTCGAGCAGGTCGCGGAGCTGCTCGGCGAACGGACCCGGCAGGCCGCTGAGGTGGCCCATCGACAGGATCGCCAGCCCGGCGAGCAGCGTGAGCAGCAGGAACGTCCGCTCGGGCAGCAGCCGGCTCAGCAGCCCGGCGAGCCCGATCGCGGCGGCGAGGCCCGTGCAGACGATCGCCACGGGGCCGAGGGACAGGCCGTGCCCGACCGGCCACCAGACCTGCCCGTCCACGATCAGGTAGTTGACCCAGCGCTCCGCGCCGCGCAGGACGTTGATCAGGCCGGTCGGCCCGGCCGTGGTCCGCGCCTTCTCGGTGTAGGTCAGCCAGGAGAAGCCGTAGGTTCCGGTGAGCAGGAGGGGGGCGAGCCACCAGGCCACGGCCGCGCCCGCCGCCGCCGACCACCACGCGAGCATCCGCGCCCGGAACGATCCGCGCGGCCGCGTCACCACGTACACGACCGGGACGACCAGCACGGCGACGGTCGCGGTCGCGTTGATGCCGCCGCAGCAGGCGATCGCCAGGCCCGACCTCGCCGCCGCCCTGAGCCGCCCCGTCTCCCCGGCGGCCGCGCCGGCCAGCGGCAGGACGATCCAGGGCAGCATCGCGACCGGCAGGTACTCCGAGGAGATCTGCCCGAGCGTGGCCAGCCCGTTCGGGGCGAGCGCGTAGGCCATCGCCGCGAACAGGCGGGCGCCCTGCCCGTCGCCGCCGGCGCCGAAGCCGAGGCGCCCCGCGAGGCGCCAGGTGCCGGTGAACGCCAGGCACATCAGCAGCGCCAGCCAGAACCGCTGGGTGATCCACGCGGGCATTCCGGCCAGGTCGCCGAGCGCGAAGAAGGGGCCCATCGGGAACAGGTAGCCGACGGCCTGGTTCTGGAGCTGGCCGAACTGCTCGGGGTCCCACAGGTGCAGGGCGCGGCCGAGGAACCCGAGCGGGTTCACCGCCATGTCGATCTTGGTGTCGGCCAGGATCGCGCCGGGGCGGGCGCCGAAGGCGAGCGCGGTCAGCGCGAGGCAGCACGCGAGGACGCGCAGCCGCTCCCGCACCCGGCCCGCGACGTCCGGTCCGTCCGGCACGGGTCGGCGGGACGCGCCGGCGCGGGGCGGATTCGCCTCTCCCACCGCCATGCTCGCCCTCTGCCCCTCTCTGCTCTCCCGGGCGTCAGCCAGGGTGCCCGTCACCGTACCTTCGGTCGCCTCGCGCACCGGCCTCGCGGGCCCGGACGGCGGCGGCGACGAGGTCCCGCATCCGGGCGGCGGTGCGCGCCCAGTCGAACTCTGCCGCCCGCCTCTGACACTCCGTGGCGATGCGATCACGCTCCGCGCGGTCGGCGAGGTCCTTGAGGGCGCGCCGGACGACGTCGGCCTGGTCGTCGCCCTCGCGGACGAGCCATCCGGTGGCCCCGTCGCGGACGGCGTCGCGCAGGCCGTCCACGTCGTGCGCGACGGTGGGGACGCCGAACGCGGCGGCCTCGATGACGCTGAGGCCCCAGCCTTCGCCCTGGGACGTGCTGAGATGCAGGTCGGCGCGGGCGACCAGCGCCGCCTTCACGTTCTCGGCGACGTAGCCGTGCGCGATGACGACCTTCTCCAGGCCGCGGGCTCTGATCTCGGTCGTGAGGGCGGCCGCCTCGGGGCCGTCTCCGACGATGTGGAGTTTCAGCCCGGGATGGGTCCCGGCGAGGTCGGCGGCGAGGTCGAGAAGGAGAGGGAGGCGCTTGTGCGGGACGAGCCGGGTCACGCAGACGAGATCCGGGTTCCCGGCGGGCTCCGGGACCGCGCCGTCGGGTTCGGCGACCACCGTTCCGTTGGAGACGACGTAGGTCGGACCGCTCCAGCCCAGCCGCTCCTTGACAGCGCGCTCCGTGGACGGCGAGACGACGACGAACGCGTGCCGCCGGTAAGTCCAGCGGCTCACCGGCCCCTCCAGGACCTGGCCGACCCACGCGAGCCATCTGGGGAAATACAGACCGAACTGAGCGTCGTGCACATGGTGGACGACGCAGAACACCGGGACCCGGCGCGGCATGACCCACGGCGTGAAGAAAGGGATGCCGTTCTGGCAGTCGACGACGGCGTCGAAGCGCAGCCGCCTGAGGCGGAAACCCAGCATCCACAGCAGGACCAGGGGGTAGACGGTGAAACGGCCGCCGAGACGTACGAACTCCACGTCCTCGACCCGTTCCCTGCGCCTTTGCCCCTGCGCCCTGCTGGTGACGTAATGGACGCGGGCTCCTTCACCGGCGAACCTGCGCGCCAGTTCCCATGCGTAGCGTTCGGCGCCGCCTGCGGCGGGATGCCAGGGATCCCTCCAGTTGACGACCGCCAGCCGCAGCTTCTCGCTCATCCCGTCTTCGCGCGCGACGCGGGAACGTTCTCAGCCAGTGCGGCCGCGTGCGACAGGGCGACCGAACTCGACAAAGCGACCGGACTCGACAGGGCGATGGGTTCCGACAGGGCGACCGGCACCGGGCTCGGCTCACCGAGCACCGCCCGCAGCGGCACGACCGGGAGGTTCGGCCTCACCGGTATGAGAGGCAGCCGGACTCCGGCGCGCGCGCGGATCCGGGCCAGGTCGAGCAGGCATTGCAGCGAATGCCGCCGGACCGAGAACGTCGATCCCGGACGGTCACGCCAGACCACCGGGATGTCCGTCACGGACGCTCCGCGCCGCACGCAGTGGGCGAGGAGTTCGACGTCGAACGAGAAGCCCGACGTGCGCAGGTCCTTCGCGGCGGCCCGTCCGAGGGGGCCGTAGAAGAACTTGAACCCGCACTGGGTGTCGGGGATGCCGCCCACGAGGTCGCGGACGATCCGGTTGAAGGTGATGGCGCCGAGGCGCCTGACGGGCAGCGCGTACCCCTGGACGACCGACCGACCGTGGCGCCTTGACCCGACCACGACCGGGCGGCCCTCGCGCAGCAGGACGATGGCTTCGTCCAGCGCGGCGAGGTCTGTTGCCATATCGGCGTCCATGAAGCCCACGTAAGGGGCCCGCGTCGCGAGCAGTCCGGCGCGGACCGCCGCTCCCTTCCCCCGGCGCTCGCAGCGCACCAACCGGACGGGGACCGGCCCGTCCCAGGACTCGACGATGCCGGCCGTCCCGTCGGTGCTGGCGTTGTCGACGACGATGACCTCGGCCCGCGCCGCGAGGCCCGCGAGCTTGCCGCACAGCAGATCCAGTCCCGCCGGAAGCCGGTCGGCCTCGTTGAAGGCGGGAACGACGATCTCCAGAAGTGCGGGCCGGTCACGCCTGGTCCCCATCAGGGCCTACACGTCACCGGGAGCCGTAGTTGTACAGCGGCTTGATGACGGGGTCCTTCTGGGAGGCGCTTGCGAGCTGGACGGCGCCGAACGAGGCTCCGGAGGCCAGCAGGACGCCGACGATTGCGGCGATGGCGATGCGCATCAGGGGGTCCTTCGTCGGGGGTCGGGTCTGCGAGGCGTGATACCGCCGAGTAACGGGAAGCTCAGAGTAGTCCTTGAGGGCGTGATTGACCAGAAAACGGCGAGACCCGTCAGCACCCACGCGGCCACCACGGGCGCGAGCGGGGCCGAGTCGCGGACCCCGTTCGCGACCCCGTCGATCCGGTAGACGACCAGGTCAGGCCCTCGCAGGACCTCCGTGGCCGCGCCCGAGGGGCGGTGGGCCCCCGGCTCGGCGTCCACGACGACGTACCGTACTCCCCTGTCACGCAACGTGGTCACGGGCGGGGTTCCGGTCCGCGCGGCGGGCGCGAACTCGACCGCCCTCGGATCCTCGGGGGCGACGGTCGTCCCGCCGACCGTGACGGCGTCGTCCACGATGACGCGGCGGTGCAGGTAGCGGGGCATCGGGTCGAGCACCCGGCGGCCGTGGTTCCACGGGTAGCTCCGGTAGGACGCCCAGGGCAGGACCAACACGTCCCCCGAGGCGGGGTCCCCGTCGATGATCTGCCGTGCGCGCGCCCAGTCGTCCGGGTATCGGACGGCCCGCAAATCGCCCGCCGCGCCCCAGGCCAGCGTCGGCAGCAGGAGGACCGGGGCCGCCGTCGCAGCGGCGGCCACTCCCGGCCACCGGGCCTCGGCCGCCCGGTCGGCGGCCGTCCCCAGCCCCACGGCGACCACGACGGCGAGCGGGGCCGCGAACTGCTGCCCGTCCCGGAGGACGGCGAACCCCGGCCACAGGCCGATGACACCTTCGAGGACGGGCGCCGCCACCGCTCCAAAAGCCGCGACGGCGAACCCGGCCGCCGCCGCGACGGCCGCGCCCCGCCGCCAGCCGGGCTCCCTGCACCATCTCCCGTAGGCGGCCAGCGCGACCACCACCACGACCAGCCAGATCGTCGCGGTGACCGGCGCCCCGTAGCCGCTCGGCACCGTTTCGCCGTTCCACACCCCGCCGAGCAGGAGCAGGCTGCCGAGCGTCCCGAACGGGGTGTCCGCCCTGGCCGCGAACAGGCCGACGGCTGTCCCGTCCCCGGGCAGGCCCGCGGGACGCAGCGCCCCCGGCACCAGCCAGGGCAGGCTGAGCGCGGCCGCGGCCGCCGCGACCCGCAGTCCGGCGCGCAGCCGGTCACGCGGGCGGCCCGCCCCCATGAAGGCGACGGCCAGAGCCGTCATGGCGGAGACCGCCAGCGCCGCGAAGCCGCCGATCGCCGCGGGGAGCAGGGCGCGGACGAGGCGGCGGCCACCGCCGGGCTCGTCCGTCCGCGCGGCCGCCGCCACCACCCACGGCAGGGCCGCGTAGCCGAGGAGGAGGGCCCACTGTCCGAGCAGCAGGCGTTCGGCGACGAACGGGTTCCAGGCGTAGCAGACGCCGGCGGCCAGGCGCGGCAGCAGCCGGGGCGAGGGGACCAGCGACGCCGCCGACGTGCACGCCATCATGAAGACGGCCAGCAGGACGAGCTTCTGCACCGCGTCCGCCGGGACGATCGCGGCGAGCGCGGTGACGAACGCGTCGCTCGGCACGTGCCGGGGCACGACCCCTGTCAGCCCGAACGTCAGGCGGGTGAACGCCGGGTCGGGCACGAACACCATGTCGTAGGACAGCACGAAGCCGGGCGCGAGCCCCGGCCCCAGTGCCGCGAGCCCGAGCCCGAGGCCGGTGAGGGCGGCCACCAGGTGCCGCGTCCGGTCGGTCAAGCAGTCCGCTCCCGCATGTGAGCCTGGACGCTACCCGACCGGCTCGGGGTCCCGGGGCAGGCCGAGGATCCGCTCGCCGATCACGTTCAGGTTGACCTCGGTGGTGCCGCCGCCGATCGTCATCGCCCGGGAGGCGAGCAGGTAGCGGGTCCAGCGGGCGCGCAGGGGGTCGCGGCGCCCGCCGGTCAGGGCGCCCTCCTCGCCGAGGAGCGTGAACCCGAACTCGGTGACCTGCTGGCCGTGCTCCATCGCCACCAGCTTGCGGACGTTCGCCGTCGCGCCCGGGTCGGTGCCCGAGAGCCGCTTGAGCGTGGCGCGCAGCCCGAGCAGGTTGAACGCGTGCTCGTCGCAGGCGAGGCGCCCGATCCCGTCGCGGACGAGCGGGTCGCCGTCCAGGCCGAGCCCGGCCGCGAGGTCGAGCAGCTTGGGCAGGTCGCCGCCGAGCTGGAAGCTGCTCGTCAGGCCGACCCGCTCGTTGGCCAGCGTCGTGCGGGCCACGCGCCAGCCCTCGTTGACCGGGCCGACGACGAGGTCGTCCGGCACGAACACCCCGTCGAGGAACACCTCGTTGAACACGGCGTCGCCGGTGCACTCGCGCAGCGGGCGGACCTCGATGCCGGGCGACTCCATGTCGACGAGGAAGTAGGTGATCCCGTCGTGCTTGGGACGGTCCGGATCGGTGCGCGCGACGCAGATCGCCCACCGCGCCTCGCGGGCCAGCGACGTCCAGATCTTCTGCCCGGTGATCGTCCAGCCGCCCTCGGCGCGCTCGGCGCGGGTCCGCAGCCCGGCGAGGTCGGAGCCCGCCTCCGGCTCGGAGAACAGCTGGCACCAGATGATCTCGCCGCGCAGCGTCGGCGGGAGGAAGCGCTCCCGCTGCTCCGCCGTCCCGTACCGGACCAGCGAGGGGACGACCCACGCCGCGATCATCAGCGGCACCGGGCGCACCTTCGCCGCCCCGAGCTCCTGCTGGATCACGATCTGTTCGAGGGGCCCCGCGTCCCGCCCCCACGGCTTCGGCAGGTGCGGCGTCACCCAGCCGCCCTCGGCCAGCGCCGCCCGCTGTTCGAGCGGCTCCATCGCGGCCAGCTCGGCGACGCGGGCGCGGATCTCCTCGCGGACCGGCGCCGCGTCCTCCGCCAGCTCGATGCTCATCGGGCGCCGGACGCCCCCGACCGCGAGCGCGGCGACCTCCGCGCGGTGCGCGCTCGCCCGCCCGAGGAGCGCGCGGAGGGTGAGGGCCCGCCGGTAGAGGAGGTGGGCGTCGTGCTCATAGGTGTAGCCGACGCCTCCGTGGACCTGGATGTTGCCTTCCGCGCAGGTGACGGCGGCGTCCGCCGCCAGGACGGCCGCCACCCCGGCGGCGTAGGCGCGCTGCTCTTCCGGCTCGTCCAGGGCGCGTGCGGCGTCCCATACCGCCGCCCTGGCGCGCTCGACCGCGATGAGCATCCGCGCGCACTTGTGCTTGACGCCTTGGAACTGGCCGATCGGACGGCCGAACTGCTCACGCAGTTTCGCGTACGCGACGGCGTCGTCCAGGGCACGTCCCGCCACACCGCACGCCTCGGCGCCCAGAAGGACGGCGGCGAGGGCGGGCACGTCCACGCCGCTGATGAGGCGGTCGTCCGGAAGGGACACGCCCCCGACCGTGACCGATCCCACCGGCCGGGTGATATCGAGAGACTCCAGCGGCTCGACGGTGACGTCGTCCCGATCCAGGACGGCCCAGCGGTCTCCGGCGGGGAGCACGAAGACATCGGCCAAGGGCGCGCCCAGCACCGGTTGGACCGTCCCGGCGACGCTGGAGCCGTTCGTGCTGAGGCCGCCCGAAAGCCCGACCGCCGCCTTCCGGGCCCCCGCGACGAGGCCGCGCACGTCCGCCCCGGCCGCGTGCAGGATCGCGGACGCCAGCACGGTCGGCGCGTACGGGCCGGGAGCCAGGACGCGGCCCAGTTCCTCCAGGGCGACGGCCTGCTCCAGGATCCCGAATCCCTCGCCGCCGGCGTCCTCGGGCAGGTGCAGGCCGAGCAGCCCCTGCCCGGCGAGCGCGGGCCAGAAGCCCGCGTCCGCGTTCCGGACGGCCTCGCGCGTGACGGCCCGTTCGGCGAAGCCGCGCACCGCCGCCGCGAGCGCCTCGTGTTCCTCGGTCAGCCCGATGGCCATGGCCACACCTTTCGCAGGAGTGGCCCCAGCGTATTAGAACGGGATTCGGTTGTCAGGAGCGATCGGTCAGGAGGCGAGCTTGAGCTGCCCGAGGAACTGGTTGACGTCCGGCCACTGCTTGCGGTTCGTGTTCGGCATCGAAGCGAACACCACCGCCGGCGCCTTCCGGCCGGTGTCGACCACCGCCATGACGACGATCTCGCCCGTCGCGCGCACCCCGGACCGCTTGTAGGTGAGGTAAGAGGCGACCAGCCAGCCCTTGCGCCCGCCCACGTTCAGCGCCTGCGACGCGAGCGGGGCCGTCTTGTGGGGGAACGCGTAGTACTGCGCCTCGTAGCCCTTCGCGGCCAGCCCGGCCACGGTCTTCACGCTGTCCGGCCCCTGGTAGGCGCTCTGCAGGGACGGGATCAGCGTGCCGGTGAGGAGCTGCCCGTACCAGAACCGCCCGGCGTGCCGCTCGGTCAGGAGGATCTGCTGCCCCGACCATCCCGGCGTGCCCAGCTTGTTCTTCTTGGTGGGCACCTGCCAGGGGGCGGCCAGCCGCGGGTACGACAGCCCGGAGTGGACGTCGTTGACCCGACCGAGCATCCGGCTCGGCTTCCCGGGGAACGTCGCGAGGCGCTTGTCCGGCGGCATCTCCACCTGCGCCGCCTCGGACTGCTCCGCCGCGGCCCGCCGGTCGGCGTTGCCAGGCGGGTCGGCGGGCTCGGCCGGCTCGTCGTCGCCGCTCTTCAAGAAGTAGGCGCCGCCGGCCGCGAGGAGCGCGACCACCAGCAGGCCGATCCCGCCGAACAGCACGAGCCGGGACCGGCCGCCGCGCTCGTCCAGGACGTCGCGCTGCGGCCTCGGCGAGCCGCCGAGCTTGGCGTCCGCGGCGTCCTCGTCGGCCATCCAGTCGGGCATCTGCCAGTTGCCGCTGCTCGGCTTGCCGGGCTTGGCCGGCTGCCCGGACCCGGTGGGGACCGCCGGGACGTACCTGTCGTCGCCGCCGCCGTCGCCGTCGCCCTCCTCGAAGAGCGAGCCCTCCCACTGGGGCGCCTCCTCGGCGGCGGGCTTCTCCTCGACCACGGGCGCCACCTTGACGTCCTCGGGGTCGGGCTCCTCGCGCACGGCGGACTCCCGGCGCCCGGTCTCGACCTTGCCCCAGACGTCGTGCGCTCCGGCGCCCTCGCCGGACGCGGAGAAGTCGGTGCGGCCCGTCGGCGGGGGCACCGGCACCTCCGGCACCTTCGGCTCGGGGAAGGCCGCCTGCGGCCCGGTCGCGCCCTCCGCGCCGTCCCGCGGCTCGCTCTCGCTCATTTCGGTCCAGCGCACACTGCGCTCCCCCTGATCGGACATGCGGCACACGTTACGCCAAGATCACTCGTGCCGTTCCGGCCGGTCATCACGCTCAGGACACATCTTCTCATCGCCTCGGTGGCGGCGCCCCGGGCGCTCACGCGGGACTCGTCAGGCCCGCCTCGGCCACCGGGTCGTCGGCCAGGCGCTCCCTCGCCAGCAGCGTCCCGCCGGCCACCGCGCCGGGCATCGCGAGCACCGCGCCGAACGGGATGAGAAACACCACAAAGGTCGCCGCGCCGAACCCGACGGCGAGCGGGCGGCGGGTCTTCAGCCGCGCGAACCGGTCCCGGCGCCGCAGCCCGCGCCGCTCCAGCGCGATCGACGTCAGCTCGCCCGCGAGGAAGTAGCCCGACACCAGCGCCGCGACCACCGGGACGACCGTCTGCCCCACCACCGGCAGGAACCCGCACGCGAAGAACACGACCGCGAACGCCAGCGCCACGGCCCCGAGGATCAGCGCGTCCTTGACCGCCCGCCCGATCTGGACCAGCAGCGGGACGTCCGGCTCCGGCGGCGCGCCGCCCTGCGACTCCTCCACCCGGACCGCGATGGCCTCGTAGAACGGGTCGCCCACCAGCAGCGTCACCGCCGTGAACGTGATGACCGCGAGGAACAGGGCCGCCCCGTACAGGGCGATCCCGGCCACGACCCGCGCCGACGAGCGCGCCGCGTCGGACCAGCCGTCGGCGAAGCCCGTCACCCATCCGGCCAGGTCGTCGATCCGGTACGCCAGGAAGACCAGCGCCGCGACGTAGACCGCCAGGACGATCAGCGCGGGGATCAGCCCGAACAGCCACTGGGCCGGGTGCCGCGCCACCCATCCGATGCCGCGCAGCAGATAGCCGACGCCGTTGAAGAAGTCCTTGAAGGCGGACGGGCGCGGCGGCGGACCCGGCTGCTGCGGAGGGTGGGGCTGCTGAGGGCTCGGCTGGAAGCCCGCTCGGGGGCTCGGCTGGGGGCTCGGCTGGGGGCTCGGCCGCGGGCCCGGCTGGGGGCCCGGCTGCGGCGGGCCGCTCCAGGCACCGGGTCGGTCAGGCGGTCCGTACGGTTGGCTCACGCACCCTGACCCTATAGGGCGGGCAGCCCCACAAGACGGACAGAACGGTCCCAAACCGCGCGCCGCAGCTCCGAATCCTTCAAGGCCTCGACCGTCGGCAGCCTTCCGGCGCCCGGCGTCGAGCTGTAGTAGCCGCCGCTGCGCCCCTCGAACTCCTCGTCCAGCGCGAGCCGCAGAGCCATCCGCGCCCCCTGCGCGGGGGTCCGCATCACTGGGGTGTGCGAGAACAGGGCCAAGACGCGCTCGGTGCCGCGGACGTCCCTTCCAAGGCTCGTGGCGACGAACCCCGGGGAGACCGCGTTCGCGGTGACGCCGCTGCCCTCCATCCGCCTGGCCAGTTCCTGCGCGAACAGGATGTTGAGCAGCTTCGACCGCCCGTACACGCGGAGCGCCCCGGACGGACCGTAGGACATGGGCTCGGCCATCCGCTCGACGTCGAGCCTGTCCGAGAACCGGTGCGCCTCCGACGCCATGACCACCACCCGCGACGGCGCGCCCTTCTCCAGCAGGCCCAGCAGCAGGTTCGTCAGCAGGAACGGCCCCAGGTGGTTCGTCGCGATCACGCGGTCGTACCCGTCCGCGCTGACCTTGGCCCGCAGCAGGTAGACGCCCGCGTTGTCGACCAGCACGTCCAGCCGGTCGAACCGCTCCTCCAGCGACGCCGCGACCCGCCGGACGTCCATCTGCACCGAAAGGTCGCCGATGAACGTCTCGACCCGCGCGCCCGGCACGTCCGCCGTCAGCTCCTCCACCGTCGCGGCGGCGCGCAGCTCGTTCCGGCAGACGATCCCCACCAGCATCCCCGCCCGGGCCAGCCCCCGCGCGATCTCCTTCCCGATCCCGGAGGTCCCCCCGGTGACGATCGCGATCCTGCGCTCCATGCCCCCACCGAACCACCCCGCGCACCCCCGGGCAACAGCGCGGCGCCCCTGGCACCGAAGTGGAACACGTTCTACTATTTCCGCATGAGGTTCACCTACGCCGAGGCCATGACGGACCCGTCGTTCTACCTGCCGCTGGCCAGGGCCGCCGAGGAGGCCGGGTACACGAGCATGTCGGTCGCCGACTCGCTGGTGTACCCGAAGGAGTCGGACTCGGTGTATCCGTACACCGCCGACGGCAGCCGGGAGTTCCTGGAGGACAAGCCCTTCATCGAGACGTTCACGCTGATCGCGGCCATGGGGGCGGTGACCTCCCGGCTGCGGTTCACGCCGTTCGTGCTGAAGCTCCCGGTGCGTCCCCCCGTCCTGGTGGCGAAGCAGGCGACGTCGGTCGCGTGCCTGACCGGCGGGCGGCTCGCCCTCGGCGTCGGGCTCAGCCCCTGGCGCGAGGACTTCGAGGTGATGGGCGTCCCGTGGGAACGGCGCGGCAGGCGGATGGACGAGGCCATCGACATCGTGCGGGGGCTGAGCGCCGGCGGGTACTTCGAGTACCACGGCGAGCACTTCGACGTCCCGGCCGTCAAGATCTGCCCGGCGCGGCCCTTCCCGATCCTGGTCGGCGGGCACAGCGAGGCCGCGCTGCGCCGCGCCGTCGTGCGCGGGGACGGCTGGATGCACGCGGGCGGCGGCGACGACCTGGACGGCCTGCTCGCCCGGCTGGACCGGATCCGCGAGGCGGAGGGCAAGGCGGGCGACCCCTTCGAGGTGCACGTCATCTCGATGGACGCCTACACGCCCGACGGGGTGAGGCGGCTGGAGGACAAGGGCGTCACCGACGTGATCGTCGGCTTCCGGATGCCCTACGCCGAGGGGCCCGACACCGAGCCGCTGGCCAAGAAGATCGAGAACCTCGAACGGTTCGCCGAGACCGTCATCGCCAAGACCGCCTCCTGACCCCGAAACGAGAACACGTTACAGTGGATGCCATCGCCTGGGACGCCCCCGACGCCGACCACCCGGCCCGCCGCGCCGCCCGCGCCTCCATGACCGCCGTCGCCGAGGGCCGCAAGGACGACTGGCTGTCCCTGTTCGCCCCGGACGCCCTCATCGAGGACCCGGTCGGCCCGTCCTTCCTCGATCCCGAGGGCGCGGGCCACCGGGGCCCGGACGGCATCGAGAACTTCTGGAACTCCTTCATCTCCACGATCGCCGGCTTCCGTTTCCGCGTCGCCGACTCCTTCGCCAACGGCCCCTGCTGCGCCAACGTCGCGACGATCACGACCACGACGCCCGACGGCGCCACGATGACCATCGACTGCGTCCTCGTCTACACGGTGGACGGCGCAGGAAGGATCACGTCCCTGCGCGCCCACTGGGAGCCCGACCGCGCCATGGCCACCCTCACGACGCCGTGACCTGACGGAGCCCGGCCCGGGGGGAGCCACGCGGTCAGCGCCGCCCTCCCGACCTTCGCGGAGCCGCCTGCCCAACCGCCACCATCGGCGCGAGGCCTGCTGCCGCCGAAAGCACTTCGGTCCGCATCGCCACAAAAGCGCGCCTTCCTTGCGGTGCTGGCAAGCCAGCCTGGCCCCCGACCAGACACCATCGCACACAGTACGTGTCCCAATCCGGCCAGTTATGGCATTAGATATCACCTTTTCGTTAATTCTGGCGGGCAGTTCCGCGGTCCTATCGTCAGGGCACGCCCTCGGCGGGATGCCGGGGAGAAGGGGCGGGGATGAATCCTTCATCGAAACCGCAGTCTCTGATCGGCAGGTACCTGGCGCGCGAGACCGACCGGCCGGAGTGGGGTGACGGGCAGTACGCGCCGCAACAGAACTTTCTCGGTGACCTTTCCGGGAACACCGTCGACCACTTCATCAACGGAGTGGCGTACTTCAAGGCGCTGGAAGACGAGATCGAGGCCCTGCGCGCGTCCACCGCGAACGGCCGGTACCTGTACCTGACGGCGTGGTGGCTCGGCCTGAGCAGACTGCCGGCCGACACCGAGGTCCAGGCGTTCGGAGAACTCGCCGGCACCATCGTCCAGCAGTTCCCGGTGCTGAAGGACTACACCCGGCCGGTCCGGGTCGGCGCGGAGTACCCGCCGCTGACGCTCCCGAGCGGCGCACTGCTCTCCCGGCGCCTGGAGGAGCTTCACAAGTCCGGCGCCGACGTGCGGATCCTCGCCTGGGTGTCGCCGTTCGCCGCCCGGTACGACGTCCCCGAGTTCGGCGGGATCCGCATCGTGAACGCGCAGACCCTGCTCAGCGTCGCGGAGATGCGCAGCCGCTTCGGCGAGCAGGGCGCCGGCAAGGTGATGGTCAACCTGACAGCGCACCCGCTGGGCGCGGTGCACTGCAAGCTGGTGGTGGCCGGCGACCACACGTCCACCCGCGCCTTCACGGGCGGCATCGACCCGGTCATGAACCGGACTGCCCCGGCCTGGCACGACCTCGCGGTGCGGGTCACCGGTCCCGCGGCCGCCGCGATCCACCGGTTCTTCCAGCAGATGTGGGCCGAGAACCTCAAGCTGCCCGCCGAGAACTTCGTGGTCGACCGCCATCCGATCGAATCGCGGCTCAAGACGGCCACGGCGGTCCCCGACCCGCCGGAACCGCCGCGCGGCAACGGCACCGGCGCCCATGTCCAGGTGCTCCGGACCGTCCCGCAGATGCGGTTCTCCTCGTCCGGCCCCGCCTGGCTCTACGGCAAGAGCTCGGTGGTGCGGGCCCTCATCACCGCCGGCGTCGGCTTCAGAAAGGCGCCGATCAGTTTCGCGCCCGACGGCCTCTTCGAATTCAAGGTGGCGCTGCAGAAGGCGATCGGCGGGGCCGAGAAGTACATCTTCATCGCCGACCAGGCCTTCAGCAGCGAAGAGATCATGGACTGGATCAACGCCCGGCTGCTGCAGAAACCGGACCTCAAGGTGATCCTGCTGCACGGCGGCGATCCCACGAACCCGCCGAGCGGGGACATGCCCGAGGCGGTCAACAAGCACCTGATTCCGAACGTCCCGCAGCTCCTGCTGGGCAGCCGCAGCGGCCTCCAGGGCCTGGAGGTGTACGGCTGGCCCGGCACGGCCGTGCACTGCAAGGTGACGATCATCGACGACGTCTTCTGCATCGTGGGGTCGGCGAACGCGATGCGGCGCAGCCTCTACACCGACACCGAGCTGTCCGTCGCCGTCCTGGACGCCACGGAGACCGGCCTCGTCCGCCGCCTGCGCCGCGACCTGTGGGCCAAGTACTGCGGGATGACCCTGCCGTCAGAGATGCTGATGGCCGGCGCCGTCCAGCCGGGCTACGACGAGCTCCTCGACCTCGGCAACGCGCTGTCCCTGTGGTCCGAGAGCTGGGGCGGCGCGCTCCCGTCCCACGTCAAGCTGCTGCCCGGGCTCAAGAGCTTCCAGCTGCCGATGCCGGTGACCGAACCGTACTCGCAGGAGCAGCACGACCGCGAGGACGCCGACTCGCGCATGACCTTCTGAGCGTCGCCGCGCGGCGGGGCCGGGGGCGTCCGGCACACGGACGTCCCCGGCCCCGGCATGCCCCTCTCACGGCTCCACGCTTGACAGGCCGCGGCGTCCATGGATAGAAACCTTCTGGTTATAGAACCGGAAGGTTTCTCTTGTGGACACCCGTACTCTGGACACGACGTTCGCCGCGCTGGCCGACCCGACCAGGCGGGCGATCCTGACCCGCCTCACCCAGGGCGATGCGTCGGTGGGCGAGCTCGCCGCCCCGTTCGCCATGAGTCAGCCCGCCGTGTCCAAGCACCTGCGCGTGCTCGAACGCGCCGGCCTGGTCTCGCGCGGCCGGGACGCGCAGCGGCGGCCGTGCCGGCTTGAGGCCCGGCCCCTCCGGGAGGCCCTGGACTGGCTCGCCGACTTCCGCGAGTACTGGGAGGAGAGCTACCGGCAACTCGACGAGCTGCTCGCCCGGCTCGAAGAGCGGGACGGCTCGTGACCGTCTGGCGGCCCCGCGGGCCGGGCCTCGCGGTCAGCACGCCGTCCGACACCGAGATCCTGCTCAGCAGGACGTTCGACGCGCCCCGGCGGCGGGTGTTCGACGCGTTCACCCGTCCGGAACTGCTCAGGCAGTGGCACGGCGCCCGCGGCTGGCGGCTCGCCGTCTGCGAGATCGACCTGCGTCCCGGCGGCGCCTGGCGCTTCGTCTCGCACGGCCCGGGCGGCGCCGAGATGGGCTACGGCGGCGTCTTCCTCGAGGTGGACGCGCCCGCGCGGCTGGTGCAGAGCGAGATCCGCGACGGCTGGGAGGCCGGCGAGGCCCTGGTCACCACCGTCTTCGACGAGCGGGACGGCCGCACCGCCATGAACATCACCGTTCGCTACCCCACCCGCGCGACGCGCGACAGCGTGCTCCGCAGCCCGATGCGGCGCGGTGCGGGCGAGTCCTACGACCGACTCGACGACCTGCTCTCGAAAGGACACCGCCCATGACCGAGTCCCCAAGCCCGGTGCTGCCCGTGCGCCCCGGAATGCTCCTGCTCGAACTCGTCCCGGTACCCGTCGAGGACATCGACCGGGCCAAGGACTTCTACACCGGTCTCGGCTTCAACGCCGACGTCGACGTACGACCCGCGGACGGCGTCCGCTACGTCCAGCTCACCCCGCCGGGCTCGGCCTGCTCGATCGCGCTGACGGAGGGCCTGCCGGGAATGGACATGCCGGTCGGGACGCAGCGCGGCCTGCACCTGGTCGTCAGCGACATCGAGCAGTCCCGGTCCGACCTCATCGAGCGCGGCGCCGACGTGGAGCCGGTGGAGGACATGGGCGGCGTCTTCTACGCCCGCTTCGCCGACCCGGACGGCAACACCTGGACCCTCCAGCACATGCCTTGGCGCCCCTGAACGATTCGCCAGGCCGCAGCGCAGCGTCGGGGGACGTCGTGGGCGCATGGGGGGCGAGCGCCGGGTCGTGAGAGGATCCACGGCAGTCTGTGCTGGTTATGACCGTGGAGGCGTGGATGTACGCGGTGTCCCTGGGCGACGACGGCGCGGAGCTGCGGCCCCTCGAACCGTGGCAGGCCGACGAGTTCCTGGCCCACATCGACCGGGGACGGGAGTTCATCGGCCGGCACGTCGGGCTCCCGGACCGCGTCACGGACCTGGAATCCAGCCGCGCGCACCTGCAGGCGTACGCGGACAAAGCCGCAGCCGACAGGGGGCGCATCTACGGGATCTGGGCCGACGGACGGCTGGTGGGCGGCGTCCTCTTCGTGACGATGGACGTCGACCAGGGCACCGCCGAGGCCGGCTGCTGGCTGGAGCCGTCGGCGGCGGGCAGGGGACTGGTGACGAGGGCGGTGCGCGCCATCATCGACTGGGCCGTCGAGGAGCGCGGCATCCACCGGGTGGAATGGCGCGTCTCGGCCGCCAACCAGCCCAGCATCTCGGTGGCGAAGCGGCTCGGGATGACCAAGGACGGCACCCTGCGGGAAAGCTACCTCTACCGCGGCGAACGGCAGGACATCGAGGTCTGGTCAGTGCTCGCCCCGGAGTGGCGAGCATCCGAACAGGCGCCCTAGAGCCGCTCCCGGTCAGCCGCGGTCCTGGGCGATGGTCCAGCGGCCTGACGTCGCGCGGGGCGCCGGGCGGCTTCCGGGGTCGCCTCCGGAGGGGAACACGGCGATCGCGACGTACACGTGCTGGCCCTTGCCGAGGCCCTTGGGCATGGCGCCGGTGACGTACTGGGCGCCGCTGGTGGCCAGGGCGTCGGCACGGGTTTCGGACCAGACCCCGGCCGACTGGCCGTTCTTCCAGTCGTGGACCTCGAACCGCATCTGGTACTCGTCGCCGAGGCCCATTCCCTCGACGCCGACGACGGCGGTGATGTCCGCCCACGTGGAGAGCGGAGCCACGTAGCCGGGATATCCGTCGGGATGGTCCTTGTCCGGTTCCGAGTGGGAGTTGGCCGGGTCGGCGTGGGTGACGTCCCAGTTGAGGACAGTGAACTGCCCCCACGCCAGAACCTGGGGCCTGGTCTTGCCGTAGCTGCTGCGGATGGGCACTTCGTCCTCCTCGTGTGACCCGAGGGCCAGCGCCTTCAGTTCCGCGAGCGAGCCGCGGAAGGCGTTGACGTCGCAGTGGCCCGTGATCCCCGGTACCGAGCCGCTGGACGAGTACTGCAGGATCGACATCGGCTCTCCGCCGTACGGCATCCAGAACGAGGCGGGAACCTTCTGGTAGAGGGCGGCAGGGGAGCCGGAGCCCGACACGTACCGCGACTGCCAGATCGTGTCGAAGAAGCTGAGGTCGGGCCGGCCGTGCTGCTCCCAGTACCAGCGCGGGAAGTAGCCGATGACGGGATGCCCGCCGGTGCGGCGCTTCACCTCGGCCACCCACGCCCTGGCGGTGGGCGCGTCCGCGCCGGACGCCTCGACGTCGAGTGCGAGGGCGAGGCGGGACACGTCACCGGCCCTGTCCAGGAAGTAGCGGGCCTGCGCGGCCCCGTCGCCCCCGTGGAGGAAGTGGTAGCCGCCCGGTACGAAGTCGGCGCCCAGCGCGAGCATCGCCGAGCGGTTGTGGCTCCAGGTCGGATTCACGTAGGTGGTCGATTCGCTGACCTTGGAGAACCCGAACCGGATTCCCGAGGCGTGGACTCGCCGCCAGTCCGGCCTGCCCTCGTAACTCGCCACATCGACCCCGTACAGCACGACGGCTCCTCCCCCGGCCCCCGCATCGCGGACGGAACCCGATGCGACACCATGAGGAACTTACTCTGAGCAACCGCTTGGTCACGATTGCCGATACGGGAGGAAGCCATAGCGAAACGGACCGTAAGACGCTGTCTCCACGGCCCCGCGCATGGAGACCATCGCCCCGGTCGGCCACACTGTTTCGATGAGATATGTCGGCCGGGTGCCCGCAGCGCCGCTCGACCGGTTCATCGACGACATCTACTGCCTGTCCGGGGTGCCGCGCCACCGCCGGATGAACGTGCCGCCGATGCCGTCCGCGCACCTGTTCATCAACCTGGGCGAACCCGCCCGCCTGCGGGACTCCGACCCTTCGGTGCCCCCGGCCGTGTTCGCCGGCGGATGGTTCATGGGCGTATGGACCCGGCGTTTCCTCATCGAGTACCCGGCGCGCGTGCGGCTGGTCGGGGTGCACTTCAAGCCGTGGGGGCTGTCGCCGTTCGTCGACGTGCCGGCGGCCGAGCTGCGCGACCGCTGGGTGCCCGCCGACGCCGTCTGGCAGCGGTCCGTGAACCGGATCCGCGACCGGGTCGGCGAAAGCGCGTCGGCCGACGAGGCGCTGCGGGTGGTGGAGGAGGAGCTGCGGTCGCGGCTCGCCGAGGTGGCCCCGCGCGGACTCGGGCTGGTCCAGCACACCGGCGGACGCCTGGAGACGTCCCACGGCGCGGTCCCGGTCGGGGCGCTGGCCGACGCCGCCGGGGTGAGCGGCAACCACCTGGCCGTGCAGTTCAAGTCCCACGTCGGCGTCACCCCGAAACGGGTGGCGCGGATCTACCGCTTCGCGCGGCTGATCCTGTCCGTGGACGCCCTGCGCCCGGTCGACTGGTCGGACCTCGCCCACGCGGCGGGCTACTTCGACCGGGCTCACTTCAGCAGGGAGTTCAAGGACTTCACCGGCCACACCCCGGCGGAGTACCTGGCCCTGCGGCGCCGGTTCCCCGCCGAGGCGGGTTTCCCGCCCGACAGCGGCCCGATGCCCGCCGATTGATTTCTTACAAGCGCGGCCGCTCCCGGAGACGACAGGATCGGAGGCGAGCAGGCGACGAGACCCGAGGGGGACCCGTGGGGACAGTGATCATGCACAGCGTCATGTCGGTCGACGGCTTCATCGCCGACGACAAGGACCAGGTCGGAACGCTCCACGACTGGTACTTCGACGGGGACGTCCCGATCGGCGGAGGCGGCGCCGGGGAGTACGACCACTCCGGCACCGGAGGCGGCGTCAGGGTCTCGAAGTCGTCGGCGGAGTACGTCGGGGCGACGTGGGCGTCGATCGGCGTGATCGTGATGGGCCGCACCCTGTTCGACCTGGTGAACGGCTGGGAGGGACGGCCGCCCACGGGCGACCACGTGGTCGTGGTGTCCCACCGGCCCAAGCCCGAGGGCTGGCACCCGGAGGCGTCGTACCACTTCGCCGGCGACGTGACGGCCGCGATCGAGAAGGCCCAGGAACTCGCCGGGGAGCGGGCCGTCGCCGTGAACGCCGGCGACGTGGGCGGGCAGATCCTCGCGGCCGGTTTCGTGGACGAGGTGGCGATGGACGTGGTGCCGGTCGTGTTCGGGACGGGCAAGCGCTTCTTCGGCGCCGTCGACCGTCAGTACCTGCTGGAGGACCCGCACGTGGTCATCCAGGGCGAGCGGGTGCTGCACCTGAGGTACAAGGTGCGTCGCTAGGCCCGCACGGCTGGACACCAAGCCGGGACACCGCTTCGGCGCTCCCCCGTCACGCGCGGGCATGGGGCGTGCGGGCAGGTCAGTCGACCGGCGCGAGGCACAGGTTCTTGGCCAGACCCCGCGGGTCCACGCCGAGAAACGTCTTGACCATCGCGCTGCTGTTCCAGCCCGAGTAGTACTTGCAGCCGTGGGTGGCATCCTCCCGATCGGGGTCGTCGGGGTCGTCGGCCGTCTGGCCGACGACCTTGTAGGCGGTGCCCTTGGCCAACCGCAGGCCGCACGGCGTCTGGTACCAGTCCCCCTCCTTCGTGCCGAACCCGAAGTCGGAGTCGCCGGAGAGGTACACGCAGTCACCGATCGTGGCGCCGGCGGCCGGCCGCCCGTAGACCTGGCGGCCGACGACCATGGCCAGCCCGAGCAGGCCCGCGACCACCGCGACCGCCACGGCCGTCTGGCGGACGGTCGAAGCCCGGCTCCACCACGATGCCCCGTCACCGACCCGTGTGCGGCCGTCGTTCGTTTCGGCGGGCGGCCGGCGGACCTCGGTGACCGTCGCACGCTCGGCCTGGCCCGGGTCCCGGAGGCCCGGGCCTTCCGGTCCGGCCGCCCGGGCGAGCAGAACGCGCGCCTCGGAGATCGTCGGACGCTCGCCCGGCTCCTTGGCCAGGAGGCGGGTGATGAGCCCGGTGAGCCCCCCGGCGCGCCCCGGCGGCGCCGGAGGGTCGTTGATGACGGCCTTCAGCGTGGCGGAGGTGGTGTCGCGGCGGAACGGGGAGACGCCTTCCACGGCGTGGTAGAGCGTCGCGCCGAGGGAGAACAGGTCGGAGGCGGGATCGTCGTTCCCGTCGATGCGCTCCGGGGCCATGTACTCCAGGGACCCGATGAACGCGCCGGTCGCGGTGAGCGTGGTGTCGGCGTGATGGACGGCGATGCCGAAGTCGGTGAGGACGGCGTCCCCGCCGGGGGTGAGCAGCACGTTCGCCGGCTTCACGTCCCGATGGACGATTCCGGCGGCGTGCGCCGTCTCCAGCGCGTCCAGCAGGCCGGCGGCGACGCGTGCGGCCCCGGCGGCGGGCAGGGGGCCGGACCGCGCGATCCGGTCGTGCAGCGAGTGCCCGTCGACGAGCTGCATGACGATCCAGGGAAGGCCGTCCTCGACGACGACGTCGTGCACGCTGACGATGTTCGGGTGCTCGCGCAGCCGCGCGGCGTTGCGCGCCTCGCGGGTGGCGCGCGCGACCCTTTCGGTCAGCTCGGCGGCGGGCGGCCGCATCTCCTTGACCGCCACGTCGAGCCCGAGGACGGTGTCCCGCGCCCTCCAGACGAGGCCGAACCCGCCGCGCCCCAGCGTCTCGACCAGCCGGTACCGCCCGCCGACCAGCCGTCCGGGGGCCGTCTCCGGTGCACGTGTCACACCGGCGAACCTACCGACGCCCTCAACACTCGTACAAGGATGTTCTTTTGTCGCGACGAGGCTTCCACCGGGGATCCCGGCGGCTCTCGTGCTCGCCGGGGTCAGAGGCCGATGTTGCTCTTGGCGCCCATGTAGGAGCCGGCTCCGGGGAAACCGGCCCCCGCGAGGGCGGCGAACCGCTCGCCGAAACCGAGCCCCACCAGGTCGGAGAGCCCCACGAACTCGACTCCGCGGATCGGCCGGGAGTCGGCCGTCCCGGCCACGGCCCCGGCCGCGCCGCCCACGCGGCGCGCCTCGAAGGTGATGTGCAGGACGTGCGCGCCACCGCGAATGTGATCGCAGACGTACAGCAGCCGACCGACCTCGACGTCGACGCCGGTTTCCTCCCGCATCTCCCTGACCAGCGCATCGGCCAGCGGCTCGCCCTCCTCCACCTTGCCGCCCGGCAACGACCACGACCGCCCGGTGTCGGTGTCCTGGTCCAGCAGCAGAATCCGGCCGTCCTCGATGACGACCCCGGTAACCCGTACGTCCACGCCGGCAAGCTCCCCGATGGCCCTCCCTCCACACCTGGAGCGAGGGGCGTCTGCTCGTTCATGCAAGAAGCCGCCGACCAGAACTCGTCTGATCGGCGGCTTCGTGTGCCGTGGAGGTGGCGGGAATCGAACCCGCGTCCTTCGGTGATGGGTCAGGGCTTCTCCGGGTGCAGCCTGCTTAGCGTTTTCTCAGTCCCGGCGCTCACGCAGGCGTGTCGCCGACGGACTCAGTCGCTGTTAGATGTCCCTACCGGGCCCGCGACCGGACCGGAAGGTGGAGTCTCCTAGCGATGCCAGACCCCGGGACGGAGACGCGCCCGGGCTGACAGAGTTCGCTCCTCGCTCAGGCGGCGAGGGCGAACTCGGACTGCTTCTTGTTGGCAGTTATTGGTTTGCTGTCACAGGATTTACGAGGTCACGACAGCAACCCTCGACCCGCTTCCCCTGGCTCGAACGACCGAAGTCGAAGCCGGTCACCCCCATGTTCAATTGTCAAAGCGTCCGTCCGAGGACGTCCGCACGATGACGCTACAAGGATAACGCGTGCGAGGGCAACGTGATTCCCCCGGACACACGTGAACCCCGGTGGACGCGAACGATGTCGCGTCCACCGGGGTCGACCGGCAGGGTCGGGCCGGCCCGGACGGCAGAGCCTCCCCCGAGACGAGGCTCTGGTCTCATCACGGCGACTGAGTCCGCAACCCCCCAAGCGGTGGCTCAGTCACCCGTAAAGACGCACGCGGGGGGCGGGTTGGTTGCGTCCCGTCCGTAAAGAGCTGACAAAGGGCCTAACCGCCGAGGAACTTCGCCGCCAGGGCCGGGGTGTTGACGACGCCCTCGACGGCGATGGCGAAGGCGCGGTCGCCGCTGGACCCGACGAACCAGGAGACGGTCTTGGGACGGCCGCCCTCGTTGTAGGTGGTGAGGGCGGCGACGCCGACGACGTCGCCGGACACGCGGGCGCCGCGGGCGTTGCCTCGGGACGCGGTGCGGCTCAGGACCCTCTTGAGGTTCGAGATGGACTCCGACGGCGGGCTCTGGGCCTGCGGCGCCTGGGCCGTCGTGGACGGATCCTTGAGGACGTAGGGCGGCCGCCAGGTGCCGCTGTAGGCGGCGGCGGCCACCATGGCCATCGCCAGCGGGCTGACCTGGACGGCGCCTTCGCCGACCATGGCCGCGGCCTTGTCGCCGTCGTTCGCGGGCGCCGGGACGGAGCCGGTGAAGGCGGGGACGCCGAGGCCCCAGTTCTTGCCGATTCCGAGCTGCGCCGCCTCGCGGAGGAGGGTCTGGGCGTCGACCTTGCCGCTGAGCTGCGCGAGGGTCGTCTTGCAGGACGCGGCGAAGTGGTTGGCGAAGCTGCTGTCGGGGCGGGCCTTGTTGGTGAACGTCTTGCCGCCGACGGTGACGGTGCCGGGGCAGGTGGTCTCGGTGGACTGCTTCATGCCGGCCTGGGAGAACAGCGCCAGCGCGGACACGATCCCGAACGTCAGGCCGGGCGGGTAGTGGCCCTCGAAGGCGAGGTTCTGGCCGCCCGTGCCGTGGTTGGCCACGGCGAGCACCTCGCCGGTGCTCGGCCGCACGGCGACCATGGACGCCGGGAACTGCAGGGCGGCCAGGGCGTCGTCGGCGTGGTGCTGGTAGACGGGGTCGAGGGTCGTCTGGACCTGCTGCGGCTCCTGGCCGGGCCAGGAGCGCAGCTGCTCTGTGCTCTTGCCGGTCTCGTCCTGCGCGACGACGCTGACCGTGGGCGTCCCGGCGAGACGGCGCTGCTGGAGCAGCTGGATGCCGCTGACGCCGATCGTGTCGCCCGGCTGGTAGGGGGCGCCGACCTGCTGGAGCCGGTCGGCGGTGGCGGGGCCGAGGTTGCCGATCAGCTCGGGGGCGTACGCGGGCGCGATCGGCGCGCGGACGCCCTGGAACTGCAGCCCCGGGATGTGGGTGAGCCGCTGGATCAGCGCGTTGTGCGCGGGGACCTGAAGGGTCAGCAGCGGCAGGTACGTCTGCGGCGGGGCCGACCGGACGCGGCCGAGGAGGCGCTCGGAGTCCAGCCGCCGGCCGCCGTCGATCTTGGTCTGCTTGGCGAGCAGGTCGATGGTCTTCTGCGGGTCGGCGAGCTGCCCGGGGAACACCCCGACCTGGTAGGCGCCGATCTCGCGCAGCGCGGAGCGGCCCTGCGTGTCGGTGATCGGGGAGCGCTTCGGCACCTGCGTCACCACGGCGAGGCGCTGCCCCGGCTTCAGCTTGGTGTTGATGATGGAGGGGTCCCAGACGACCTTCCACTTGCCGCCGACGCGGCGCAGGTGCATCAGGCCGGGGTACTCCCACGGCTGCCCGTTCTCACCCAGGTCGATCTTCACGGTGAAGCGGGCGTCGGCCTCGTCGCCCTTCTTGACGATCTGGTCGACGCCGGAGCCCTCGACCTCGGTGCCGAGCGACAGCCGCAGGGACGCCGCGTCGAGCTGCTGCCGGACGCGGCCGAGCGCGTCCTCGACCTGCCGGCGGTCGGCGCCGACGGTCCGCCCGGCCGCGGCCTCGTAGTTGCCGACCTGCCAGGCGATGAGGAAGTCGCGGACGGCGGGCATCGCCGACGGCTCGGCCCAGCACCCGGTCGTCATCGTCCCGACCAGCGCGCCGCAGGCCGCCAGAGCGACCGCCCGGCGGCGCGCGGGCGAAAGCAGCGGCGTCCGGGCCCCGGCACGGGCCCGCCTCCGGCCTCGGTTCGTCATCGACACCCTTCACCGTCTCCTGAACCGGGCCGCCGCAGCCTTCTGCATCTCCCGCTGGGCTTCCCGCTTGGCGATGGCCTGGCGCTTGTCGTAGGTCTTCTTACCACGGGCCAGGCCGATCTCGACCTTGGCCTTCCCGTCCTTGAAGTACAGGGAGAGCGGGATCAGCGTCCAGCCCGGCTCCTCCGACTTCGCGATGATCTTCTGGATCTCGCGGCGGTGCAGCAGCAGCTTGCGGCGCCTGCGGGGGGCGTGGTTGGTCCAGGTGCCCTGCGTGTACTCGGGGATGTGGACGTTCTCCAGCCACACCTCGCCGTCGCGCACGTGCGCGAAGCCGTCGGCCAGGGACGCCCGGCCGGCGCGCAGGGCCTTCACCTCGGTGCCCATCAGCACCATGCCCGCTTCCCACGTGTCGTCGATGTGGTAGTCGTACCGGGCCCGCTTGTTCTGGGCGATGAGCTTGCGCCCGGTGTCGTTCTTCCGCCCGGTGTCCCGTGCCACGTCCTCAGTCCTCAGTCCCGCGTCGTCGTCTTCAGCCCGGCATCGCCGCGTCGAGGCCGTGCAGCACCGTCCGGGCGCGTCGCTCGGCCGCCTTCGCGGGGCGGTCGGCGGAGACCTCCACGTCGGGTTCGATGCCGACCCCGTCGAGGTTACGGCCGCTCGGGGTGCGGTAGCGACCGACGGTCAGCTCGATGACCGACCCGTCGGCGAGCCGGAGGGGTTCCTGCACCGAGCCCTTCCCGTACGTACGCGATCCTACGATCACCGCGCGGTCGCGGTCGCGCAGGGAGCCCGCGACGATCTCCGCGGCGCTCGCGGTGCCCGCGTCGACGAGCACGACGAGCGGGGTGCGGGCGTCGCCGGGAGCGGTGACGGCGCGCCGCTCGGCGGGCCTGCCGCGCGGCTCGTAGGTCACGACCGGGCCGTCCGCCAGGAACGCCGACGCCGTCTCGACCGCCTCGTCCACCAGCCCGCCGGGATTGCCGCGCAGGTCGAGCAGGACGCCGCCCGCGGGCGAGCGCCCGGTCACGGCCGCGCGGACCTGCCGGCCCGTCCCGCGGGTGAAGGCGCCGACCCGGATCATCCGCGCGCGCTCGGGAAGCTCGGTCACGGTGACGTCCCCTCCAGAGACCTTCGTGCGGACGAGGTGGAATCTCCTGGTTCGACGCTCGCGCTCCACGGTGAGTTCGACCGTCTCGTCCGGACGCCCGCGCAGCGCCTCGGCGACGCGGGAGATGTCCCAGCCGGTCACGGAGGCGTCGCCGACGCGGGCGACGACGTCGCCGGCCTGGACGCCGGCGCGGGCGGCGGGGGTGCCGGGCTGGACGCTCGCCACCAGCACGCGTGAGTCGCCGTCCTCGCGGCCGAGCCACAGGCCGACGCCGCTGTAGCGGCCGGTGAGGCGGCCCTCGACGTCGTCGTACTCGCGGGCCGAGTAGTAGTGCGCCCACCGGTCGCCGAGCCCGCGCAGCATGCCCTCGATGGCGGCGCGGTCGAGGGCGCCGCGGTCGACGGGCCGCGCGGCCCGTCCGCCGATCTTCACGGCGGCCTCGTCGAGGACGGAGCCGCCCCCGGCGACGGCCGCGTGCCGATCGGAGCCCGAGCCGCTCACGACCCCCGCGCCGTAGGCGCAGACGATCGCCGTCGCGATGGCCGCGCCGCGCAGCACGCCGCCCCGTCTCCTGCTCAGCGGGGACACGGACGCGACGGGGGCGCGGAGGGGACGACCATGCGGCAAGTGTAGGGCGGCGCCACGGCCCGGATCCGGCGGTTGGGCCGGATCCGGCGGAGGCGTCAGATTCGCAGGTATCTGCGCAGGGTCAGGAACGAGGAGACGGCGCACAGCAGGACGCCGAAGCAGATCGACACGATGATGACGAGGATCACCACGCTCCAGCCGAGTTGGCTGACGAGCTGGACGTCCCCCGCCAACCGGTCGACCAGGAGTTTCTTACTGAAGATCAGCAGCACCGACGCGAACAGGCCGCCGATCAGCCCGGCGATCGCGCCCTCCAGGATGAACGGCAGCTGGATATAGGTGTTGGACGCCCCGACCAACCGCATGATCCCGGTCTCCCGGCGCCGGTTGAACGCCGACAGCCGGACGGTGTTGCCGACCAGCATCACCGCGGCGATCACCTGGATCAAGGCGATCGTCAGCGCGGCGACCTGCAGTCCGTTCAGGATCCGGAAGAACCGCTTCAGGATCTCCTGCTCGTTGATGACCGAGTCGACGCCGGGCTGGTTGAGCATCGCCTGCGCGACCGCCTTGTACTCCTCCGGGTTCTTCAGCTTGACCCGGAACGAGTCGGGGATGTCGCCCTCGCGGGTGCTCTCCACGAACCCGGGCGAGCCGGCGAAGCGGTCCTTGAAGCGGGCGTAGGCCTGCTGCTTGTTCTCGTACTGGACATCCGAGACCTGCGGCATCTTCTGCAGCTGCGCCTTGAGCGTCTCCCGCTGCTGCTCGGTGACGTCCTGCTTCTGGCAGACGGGGTTGGAGCTCGTCTTCGCGCACAGGAAGATCGAGACCTCGATCTTGTCGTACCAGTAGCTCTTGGACGCGGAGACCTGCTGCCGCAGGAGCAGCCCGGTGCCGAAGAGCGCCATGGCGATGGCGACGGTGATGACGAGGGAGATCGTCATCGTCATGTTCCTGCGGAGACCGATCCAGATCTCCTGGAGAACGAACTGTACGCGCATGCCTCGCTGTCCTTGATCGCCGTTGCTGGGCCGGGAGCCGGGGCGCCGCGGGACGCGGCGGGCGGCTTCCTTTCGGGCACCCCTCGGGGTTTCCTACGACCCGGCGGGAATCGATGGTTCAGATGTCAGTGCGCCCGTGTCGGCACGCCTGTGTCGGTACGCCTGTGCCAGCGCGCCCCGTGTCAGTACGCCTGGCCGTACACGCCGCGCGACTGGTCGCGGACGACGCGGCCGTCCTCCAGCTCGACGACGCGCTTGCGGAAGGCGTCGACGATCGCGGCGTCGTGGGTGGCCATCACGACGGTCGTGCCGGTCCGGTTGATGCGGTCCAGCACCTTCATGATGCCGATCGAGGTCGCGGGGTCGATGTTCCCCGTCGGCTCGTCGGCGAGCAGGATCATCGGGCGGTTGACGAAGGCCCGCGCGATGGCGACGCGCTGCTGCTCGCCGCCGGACAGCTCGTCCGGCATCCGGTGGGCCTTGCCCTCCAGGCCGACCAGGTCGATGACCTCGGGGACGACCTTGCCGATGAAGCGCCGCGGCTTGCCGATCACCTCGAGGGCGAACGCGACGTTCTCGAAGACGTTCTTGTTGGGCAGGAGGCGGAAGTCCTGGAAGACGCAGCCGATCCTGCGGCGCAGGTGCGGCACCTTCCAGTTGCTCAGCCTGCTCAGGTCCTTGCCCGCCACGTGCACGTGACCCTGGGAAGGACGCTCCTCCTTCAGGACGAGGCGCAGGAAGGTCGACTTACCGGAGCCGGACGGGCCCACCAGGAACAGGAACTCGCCCTTCTCGATGGCGACGTTCACATGCTGCAGGGCGGGTCGGTTCTGGCTCGGGTAGACCTTGGTGACGTTGTCGAAATGGATCACGGCTGCATCACGGCGGTTCGCTGTAGGGGTTGGGGAGCGGGCCGGCCCGCGGCCACGGAAGCCTCCGTGACCCCTTGCCTGCGCCGCCCGGCTTCACGGCCAGGTGGGACGCGGAGCCTTCGAGCAGTGTAGAGGGGAGAGGCGACCACCTCGTCCCACTCGCAGTGGTACGGGCGCCCGGGGCCGGCACCGCGTCCGATCAGTTCGTGACGTCCGATCAGTGCCATGTGAACCGTCTCCCGACGTCCGGCCGTTTTATACCGTCTAGCCCCCGGACTTGCCGGAACGACCATACAGTCCGGCTACGCTGGATGATGGCGAAAGATACCTAATAGGTGGACGAACGACCACACAGGCCGACGCTTCCCGCACGGACCGCGTGCCGTTGTCGGAGATTGGGGCCCACGACATGAGCTGCGAACATCTCATCTGCGCCCGGTGCTCGCACCCGGTGGTGGAGGGACGCTGCCCCACCTGCCGGGAGGCCCGCTCGGAGCTGCACGACCACGGCCCGTCCGTGCCGCCCGCCGTCGTCCTGGCGATACTCGTCGCGCTCCTGTTCGCGGCGCTCGTCCTCCAGCGCGTCTACGGCTGACCGGGGCCGACGCCCCCGACGCGTCACGGCTTCTTGATCGGCGGCGTGCCCGCCTTGGTCACGGCGCCGTCGTCGGCGACCATGTGCGCCTTCGGCTGCGCGGCGCCCTTCCGGGCCTTCGGCGGGTCGAACGCGGCGAAGTGCAGCGTGGCCGTGGTGTCGACCTCGTTGCCCTCGACGGTCCCGTCGAGCAGGTGCTCGGCCTCCTGCGGGATCTCCGGCTTCGGCGTTCCGGGATCCTTGGCGATCAGCGAGGTGTTGCGGAACAGCGAGTAGATCACCAGCCCGCCGCCGTGCTCGGTCCGCAGCCCGAAGTAGGGGAACGGCGTCGCGGTGTAGACGGCGGTGTAGGTGATGTCCTTCTTCCTGGCCTTCTTCCTCGCGCGCTTGGCGTCCTGGTAGAAGCCGGTGGTGACGGGGTTCGACCGCATCACCTTCGCGGCGACGCTGCGCGGCCCCTCGGCGGCGATCGTCGCCTGGATCCCGCCGACGTCGCGGGGACGGATCAGCACGGTCGCGTCCTCCGCGCTCATGGCCGTCGCGTACCCGGCGGCGTCGACCGCGACCTTCGGCTCCTTCACCTTCTCCTGCAGGAGGGTCGCGACCGTGAGCTTCCAGTGGTCGGACGGCCCGCGCAGGATGAAGCCCATCAGCGCCCTGCGCCTGCTCTTGGGCTGGTCCACAACCGAACGGTCGACCGACACCACGAACCACTGCGGGTAGGCGGCGTCCCTCAGCTTCGGCACGTAGAGCTTGGGGGCGCCGTAGACGAAGCGCCGAACCGGGTCGCCGTCGTAGGCGGCCTTGCGGAACTCCGCCGCGGTCAGCTGCGACTGGCCGTCGGACGTCCACGTCAGCGCCAGGCGTTCGTCGCCGGCGGCCCTGGCCACGTCCTCGTCGGTCACGTAGGAGCGGAACGCCCGGTCGGCGACCTGGGGGGTGAGCGCCACCGGCGCGGGCGGGGACGTCTCGGGCATGGTGACGGTCGGCCGCGCCTCCGTCCTGCCCTCGGCGCAGCCCGCGGCGGTGAGCAGGGTGAGCAGCGCCCCGGCCGCGACCACCCGCAGGAAGCTGTGCAAAGACCCGTCCCCCGGAGCGAGATTTCAGGGCCGGCCGCCCTCGGCCGACCTCCTCGGCCCGTGATTCTGCCACCCGCATGATATTGGCCGGACCTCCGCCCGCCCGCCGCGAGGCGATAAGCAGTGCCGGGACGGCGATAGGCTCGGACCGTGGCAGGCATCGAACCCGAAGAACAGCTCAAGGAGCTCGCCTCGACCCTGTCCAGCATCGAGCAGGTGCTGGACCTCGACACCATGCGCCGCGACATCGCCGAACTGCGCGAGCAGTCGGCCGACCCCGACCTGTGGAGCGACCAGGAGCGCGCGCAGGCCGTGACGCGCCGCCTGTCGTACCTGGAGAGCGAGCTGAACCGGGTCGAGGGCCTGCGGCAGCGGCTGGAGGACGCCGCCACGCTGTACGAGATGGCCCGCGAGATGGACGACGCCGACACCCGCACCGAGGCCGACGAGGAGCTGGCCGCGCTGCACAAGGCCGTCCAGCAGCTCGAGGTGCGCACCCTCATGTCGGGCGACTACGACGCCCGCGAGGCGCTGGTCACCATCAACGCGCAGGCCGGCGGGGTCGACGCGGCCGACTGGGCCCAGCAGCTCCAGCGGATGTACCTGCGCTGGGCCGAGCGGCACGGCTACCCCACGGAGGTCTACGACACCTCCTACGCCGAAGAGGCCGGCATCAAGTCGACCACGTTCGCCGTGAAGGCCCCCTACGCCTACGGGACGCTGCGCGGCGAGCACGGCACCCACCGGCTCATCCGGATCTCCCCGTTCGACAACCAGGGCCGGCGGCAGACGTCGTTCGCGGGCCTGGACGTCGTGCCGGTGGTCGAGCAGAGCGACCACGTCGAGATCGACGAGAGCGAACTGCGGATCGACGTGTACCGGTCGTCGGGGCCGGGCGGCCAGGGCGTCAACACGACCGACTCCGCCGTGCGGATCACCCACATCCCGAGCGGCATCGTCGTGTCCTGCCAGAACGAGCGCAGCCAGCTCCAGAACAAGGCCACGGCCATGAACGTGCTGCAGGCCAAGCTGCTGGAGCGCAAGCGCAAGGAGGAGGCGGAGGAGCTCTCCGCGCTTCGCGGCGAGGGCACCACGAGCTGGGGCACCCAGATCCGCAACTACGTGCTGCACCCCTTCAAGATCGTCAAGGATCTGCGCACCGGCGTCGAGGTCGGCAACACCTCCGCGGTCCTGGACGGCGACATCGACGAGTTCATCGAGGCCGAGATCCGCTGGCTGCGCCAGCAGGAGAGCGCCTGACCCGAGATCGTCCCCTGAGCGGTCCCCCACCTTTTCGCGCCGACTTTCGTGTTCGCAGAGTGATCACATGATCACTCTGCGAGGATGCCGGATGGTCCGGACCAACGTCGCCATTCGGGGGGCCTCATGGCAGCACGCACTCTCGTTCCGATACTCCTACCCGGCCTGCTGGCCGCCGCCGTGAGCACCGGCTGCTCCGGCGGCAACACCTCCTCCGCGGCTCCGGGGAAGCCGCAGGGGGCGCCCGCCCTCACCAAGGAGGAGGCGCAGCAGGTGCTCGCGTCCTTCGCCACGGGGATGAACCAGGCGGGGCTCAGATTCAGCGGTAGGACGCTGCGCACGGTCGAGACCGACCCGCAGCTCACCATGGACGTCGCCGCGCTCAAGCTCCGCCGCGCCGTCCGGCAGCGTCCGCCCAGGGTGGCCTTCACCCACACGACCTTCTACATCCCGCGGCTCACCGGCTACCCGCACTGGTTCGCCGCCGACACCGTCAGCGGGAGGGGCAAGCAGGCCCTGCGGCACGCGCTGCTGTTCACCCGGGCCGGGCAGAACGCGCCGTGGCTGCTGGCCGCCGACCCGTACCCGTCCGAGCTCGCCCTCGGCCGCGTCGCGCTCGACCCGCAGGGGTACGCCACCCCGGTCGCCCCCGACGCCGGAGACCTCGCGGTCGCCCCCGCGAAGCTCCCCAAGGCCCACGCGGCGCTGCTCACCGACGGCCCCCGCGCCTCCGGGGCGTCCGTCCTGGCCGACGGGGCGAAGACCAGCGAGACCTACAAGGCGCTCAAGGCGGGCGAGAAGACCCTCGCCGGGCGCGGCGTCACGCTCTCGTCCCGCTTCTCCCCCGCCGAGTACAAGGTCTACGGGCTGCGCACCAAGGACCGCGGCGCCGTCGTCTGGTACGTCCTCAAACAGAACGAGGCGTACTCGGCGGCCCAGCGGGGCAGGCTCGCCGTGAGCGGCGACCTCGTCGGGCTCGCCCCGTCCACCACGGCCCGGACGCGCCTGGACACCACCGTCCTCGTGCAGTACCTCGCCACCATCCCGCCCAAGGGGCGCGCCACCGTCAGCGGCATGTACCGCAAGGCCGTCACCGCCCAGGGCTCCTGAACCCCGTCGGGCGCCGGCCGGCCCGCCCCTCCTGACCGCTGCGGCGGACCCGGCCGGCGCCCGATGGCTTCTTCTCCTCCTTCGGGCCAGGCGGCCCGAAGGAGGAAAAAGAGCTATTCAGCAGGCAGGGAGCTCGACGTGACCAGGGTGCGGATGGCGCCGAGGGCGACCGAGAGGGTCGCCAGGTCGAAGCTGTCGCTCTCCCAGATCTCGCTCAGCGTCTGCTGGGCTCGCTGGACGGCGGGCTTGTTCTTGTCCGCCCAGTGGATCATTCGTTCCTCGGGGTTGCCGACCGGGCCGCTGGTGACGAGGACGTCGCGGGTGAGGGCGGAGTGCGCGGCGTACAGGTCGTCGCGGAGGGCGGAGCGGGCCATCGAGCGCCACTTGTCGTCGCGCGGGAGCGCGATGATGCGTTCGCGCAGACGGGACAGCTGGAGCCGGTCCGCCAGATCGAAGTAGATCTCGGCGACCTCCTCCACCGGACGTCCCGTGTCGTGCGCGATGCCGACCACGTCGAAGGTGGAGTAGGCGGGGACGAACGTGGCGCACTGCTCGGCCAGCTCGTCCGGGACGCCCAGCTCGGCGAAGCCGTCGCGGCGCTGCTCGAAGGCCGCGAGGTCCAGCCCGACGAGCAGCTTCGAGAGGTGCGCGCTCAGGGTGGCCGCGCCGCCGCAGAAGAAGTCGATCGTCTCCTGGATGTCGAACGGGGGGCGCCGGTTGTGCAGCAGCCAGCGGGCGCCGCGCTCGGTGAGCTTGCGGGCCTCCAGCAGCATGGCGACCTGCGTCGACTCCTCCACCTGGTGCGACAGGTTCTCCACCGACCGCCAGAACCGCGGCATCTGGAAGACGTCGCGGGCGACGAGGTAGGCGCGGGCGATGTCGGACGAGGAGGCGCCCGTCTCCTCGTTCATCCGGAACACGAACGTGGAGCCGCTCGCGTTGACCACGTCGTTCACCACGGCGGTCGTGATGATCTCACGGCGGAGCGGGTGCCGGTCCATGTAGGGCCGGAACCGCTCGCGCAGGGGCGTCGGGAAGTAGTCGACCAGCCACGACTCCAGGTAGGGGTCGTCGGCGAGGTCGGAGGCGACGAGGTCGGCGTCCAGTGCGAGCTTGGCGTAGGCGAGCAGCACCGAGAACTCGGGGCTGGTCAGCCCGTGGCCGGACTGGCGGCGCTCGGCGAGGGCCTTGTCGTCCGGCAGGGCCTCCAGGCGCCGTTTCAGGCGGCCGTCGCGCTCCAGCTTGCGCATGTACCGGGCGTGGACGTGCAGCATCGCGGGCGCCTGCGCGCGGGCCGCGGCGAGGACCACGTTCTGCGCGTAGTTGTCGCGCAGGACGAGCCGCCCCACCTCGTCGGTCATCTCGTAGAGCAGCCCGTCGCGCTGCTTGCCGGCCAGTTCGCCGTCCCGCACCGCCTGGTCGAGCAGGATCTTGATGTTGACCTCGTGGTCGGAGGTGTCGACGCCCGCGGAGTTGTCGATGAAGTCGGTGTTGATCAGACCGCCGCCGCGCGCGAACTCGATGCGGCCGAGCTGGGTCACGCCGAGGTTGCCGCCCTCGCCGACGACCTTGCAGTGCAGCTCGGCGCCGTCCACGCGGACGGGGTCGTTGGCCTTGTCGCCGACGTCGGCGTTGTTCTCGGTGGACGCCTTGACGTAGGTGCCGATGCCGCCGTTCCACAGCAGGTCGACCGGCGCCCGCAGGATGGCCCGGATCAGCTCGAAGGGCGGAAGGGACTTCACGCCGTCGCCGAGCCCGAGCGCCGCCCGGACCTGCGGGGTGATCTGGATCGACTTCACGGAGCGGGAGAACACGCCGCCGCCCTTGGAGAGCAGCGAGGTGTCGTAGTCGGCCCAGCTGCTGCGCGGCAGCTCGAACAGGCGCCGGCGCTCGGCGAAGGAGGCGGCGGCGTCCGGGTCGGGGTCGAGGAAGATGTGCCGGTGGTCGAACGCGGCGACCAGCCGGATGTGCTCCGACAGCAGCATCCCGTTGCCGAACACGTCCCCGGACATGTCGCCGATGCCGACGACGGTGAAGTCCTCGTTCTGGATGTCCTTGCCGAGGGCCCGGAAGTGGTACTTCACCGACTCCCAGGCGCCGCGGGCGGTGATGCCCATCCCCTTGTGGTCGTAGCCGACCGAGCCGCCCGAGGCGAACGCGTCGCCCAGCCAGAACCCGTACTCGGCGGCGACGCCGTTGGCGATGTCGGAGAACGTCGCGGTGCCCTTGTCGGCGGCGACGACCATGTAGGTGTCGTCGCCGTCGTGGCGGACGACGTTCGGCGGCGGGACGACCTTGCCGTCCACGAGGTTGTCGGTGAGGTCGAGCAGGCCGGAGATGAAGTCCTTGTAGCAGTCGATGCCGGCCTTCTGCCACGCCTCCCGGTCCACGGACGGGTCGGGCAGCTGCTTGCCGACGAAGCCGCCCTTGGCGCCCGCCGGGACGATGACGGTGTTCTTCACCGCCTGCGCCTTGGCCAGGCCGAGGATCTCGGTGCGGAAGTCCTCGCGCCGGTCCGACCAGCGCAGCCCGCCGCGCGCGACCGACCCGAACCGCAGGTGCACGCCCTCGACCTTCGGCGAGTACACGAAGATCTCGTAGGTGGGGCGGGGCAGCGGCAGGTCCGGGATGCCCGCGGGGTCGAACTTCATCGCCAGGTACGGCTTGTTCTGGTAGTGGTTCGTGCGCAGGGTCGCCTGGACGAGCGCCAGGTAGGAGCGCAGGATGCGGTCCTCGTCGAGGCTCGCGACGTCGTCCAGCTTGCCGCGGATCTCCTCGGTGATGCCGTCGCTGCGCTCCTCCTCGCCGCCCTGCAGGGTCGGGTCGAGCCTGCTCTCCCACAGCCGGATGATCAGCCGGGTGATGGAGGCGTTGCGCAGCAGCACCTCCTCGAAGTAGCGCTTGGAGAACGCCGCGCCCGCCTGCCGCAGGTACAGGGCGTAGGCCCGCAGGACCATCGCCTGCCACCAGGTCAGGCCGACGTGCAGGACGAGCGCGTTGAAGCCGTCGTTCTCGATGTCGCCGCGCCACAGGACCATGAACGCGTCCTGGAACAGGTCCTTGACGGCCTCTTCCGGGACGTCGGCGGGCGGCGAGTACCGCAGCCCGAGGTCGTAGATCCAGAACCGGCGGCCGTCGGAGGGGTTGATCTCGTACGGCCGCTCGTCGATGACCTCGACGCCCATGTTCTGCAGCAGCGGCAGCACCCGCGACAGCGAGATCGGCTCGCCCATCCGGTAGATCTTCAGCCGCCGCTCGCCGGGCCCGGCGCCGGCGGGCTCGTACAGGTCGATCGAGGTGTCGGTGGCCTCGTCGAGCGCGTCGAGGCGGCGCAGGTCGGCGACGGCGGTGCGGGCCGGGAAGTCGGCCTTGTAGCCCTCGGGGAACGCCTCGCCGAACGAGCGGCCGAGCGTTCCGGAACGTTCCTCCCCGCACTGGTCGACGATCGCGTCGGCGAGGTCGTCCTCCCAGGAGCGGGTCGCGTCGGCGAGCCGCTCCTCCAGCTCCGCGACGTCGACGTCCGGCAGCGGGCGGCCGCGCTCGCCGCGGACCACGACGTGCAGCCGGGCCAGGTTCGACTCGGTCACGTTCGCGCTGTAGTCGACGCTGACGCCCTCGAACGCGTCCTTGAGGAGGTCCTGGATGCGCAGCCGGACCTTGGTGGTGTATCGGTCGCGCGGCAGGTAGACCATGCAGGACATGAAGCGTCCGTACAGGTCCTTGCGCAGGAACAGCTTGAGCTGGCGGCGCTCGCGCAGCCGCAGGACGCCGAGGGAGATCTTCAGCAGGTCGTCCACCGAGATCTGGAACAGCTCGTCGCGCGGGTAGCTCTCCAGGATCTCGATGAGGTCCTGGCCGTCGTAGCTGTCGGGGGTGAACCCGGCCCGCTCCAGCACCTCGTCGAGCTTGGGCCGCAGGACGGGCACGTGCGCGATCGACTCGCTGTAGGCGACGTGCGTGAACAGGCCGAGGAACCGGCGCTCCCCGATCACCTCGCCGGCCGCGTCGAACTTCTTCACCCCGATGTAGTCCAGGTACAGGGGGCGGTGGACGGTGGAGCGCGAGTTCGCCTTGGTGAGGACGAGCAGGCGCTTCTCCTTCGCCTTCTCGCGGACCTCCGGCGGCAGCGCGGCAAAGCCGGCGGACTCGCGCTTGTCCATGCGCAGCACGCCGAGGCCCGAGCCGGGCTCGGGGCGCAGCGCCGTGCCGTCCTCGGTGAGCGTGTAGTCGCGGTAGCCGAGGAACGTGAAGTGCCCGTCGGCCAGCCAGTCGAGCAGCTCGACGCCCTCGCCGATCTCCTTGTCGGACAGCGGCGGCGGGACCTCCTGGACCGCGGTCGCGATCTCGTGGGCGCGGGCGCGCATCTTGGGCTCGTCCTCGACGGCGACGCGCACGTCCTGCAGGACGCGGATCAGGTCCTTCTCCAGCACGTCCAGGACGGCCTGGTCGGTGGTGCGGTCGACCTCGAAGTGCATCCACGACTCGTCGACGTCGGTGTCGCTGTCGTGCTTGCCGCGGAACGCCCGCAGGTGGCCCGCGACGTCCCGGTCGACGCCCAGCAGCGGGTGGACGATCATCTGGGTGGCGAACTGGTGCCGGCTGAGCTCCATCGTCACCGAGTCGACCAGGAACGGCATGTCGTCCGTGACGACCTGGACGACGGTGCGGCCGGGGTTCCAGCCGTCCTCCTCCAGCGTCGGCGTGAAGACGCGCACCTTCGCGCGTCCCTGCGGCCGCTCCTCGCCGAGCGCGCGGTGCGCCATCGCGGCCCCGCAGACGGCGGCCGGGTCGCGCTCCACCAGGTCCTCGCGCGCGACCTGCCGGTAGTAGAGGCGGAGGTAGGCGAGGACCTCCTCCACGTCCCCGCGCGCGTCCGGACGCCGCGCGCACGCCTCGGCGGCCCGCCGGAGCAGGTCGTCCTTCGCTTGATCGAGCATGCCGCTCATCGACAATCTCCCCTTGAGACCCATCGCCACCTCGTTGTGGCGCCGCTCACTGCACGAGCGTAACCAGGAATCGCCGCAAAGCCGACCTGGTCCTGTGCATGGCCGACGTGGCCTATCCCACCTTGCCAGGACGCCGGGGGCGACTCCGGGTGATCTTGGAAATCGGAGGGTGCGGGTGTCAGCCCGTGCCCTGCGCGCCCGTCCCCGTGCCCGTGCCCGTCCCCGTGCCGGTGCCGTCACCCGGGTTGGTGCCGCCGTCTCCGGGGTCGGTCGGACCGGGGTCGGTGGGCGTGCCCGGGTCGGTGGGCGTGCCGGGGTCGGTGGGCGTGCCGGGGTCGGTCGGCGTCGCGGTCGGCGAGCCGGTCGGGGTCGGGGACCCCGTCGGCGTGGGACTGCCGGTGGGCGTCGGGCTGCCGGTGGGCGTCGGGTCGTAGGACGCCGGCGGCTCCTCCTGCACGGGCCGGCGGGTCGTCGGCGGCGCGGTGGTGGGCACGACGTCGGTCGAGGCGGGCGGCGCGCTCGGGTCGCTGACCTTGCGGCCCGCCTTGCCGCTGTCGCCGGAGCCGAGCAGCAGGACGGAGGAGACCACGATGAACGCGACCACCAGGGCGGCCGCCCCGGCGAGCACGGCGGAGCGTCCCGAACCGGCGAGCGAGCGCCGCAGACCGCCGCCCTTCCCGGCGGCGCCGGGCAGGGTGTCGTCGGCGCCCCATGCGGCGGGCGCGCCGGGCGGACCGGACCCGTAGGCGTCCGGGACGTCCCCGGCGGCCTCCGCCGGGGACGCGAAGGCGTCGTCGTCGAAGACGGGGCTCTCGGCGAGGCCCGCGTCGTCGGCGAGCGCGGCGGCGGGCTCGAACGCCTCGTCGCCGTCGCCGCCCTCGGCCGCGAGGACGGACCCGGCGGCCAGCATCGCGGTCTCGTCGGTGTCGCCGGACGGGCGGGCGGCCGGGCGCGCCGCGGCCTCCTCGTGCCCGAGCAGCCGCATCAGCACCTGCCGGGCGCCCGGGCGGCGGGAGGGGTCCTTGTCCAGGCAGTCGACCACCAGGTCGCGCAGCGGGCCGTCGAGGCCGCCGAGCTCCGGCTCCTCGTGCAGGATCCGGTTGATCACGGCGGGGATGGTGTCCTGCCCGAAGGGCGGCTCCCCGGTCGCGGCGTACGCCAGCGTCGCCGCCCAGCAGAACACGTCCGCGGGTGTCCCGACCTCGTCGCCGCTGATCTGCTCGGGCGCCATGTAGGACGGGGTGCCGATCACCCGGCTGGTGAGGGTGGTGCCGCCACTGAGCGCGCGGGCGACGCCGAAGTCGATGACGCGCGGGCCGTCGGGGCCGATCAGCACGTTGTGCGGCTTGAAGTCGCGGTGCACGATGTCGGCCTGGTGGATGGCGGCGAGGGCCGTGGCGGTGCCGACGGCGAGCCGGTCGAGCGCGGCGCCGGCGAGCGGGCCGTGCTCCAGCACCTGCTGGTTCAGCGAGGGGCCCGGCACGTACTCGCTGACGATGTAGGGGCGGTCGCCGGTCGCGTCGGCGTCGATCACCTGCGCCGTGCAGAACGGCGCCACCTGCTTGGCGACCTCCAGCTCGCGCAGGAAGCGGGCGAGCGCCTTCTCGTCGGACGTCAGCTCGGCGTGCAGCAGCTTGATCGCGACCTGCCGGCCGTCCTCGGCCACGCCGAGGAACACCGTGCCCTGGCCGCCCTCGCCCACCCGGCCGATCAGGGCGTAGGTTCCCAGCCGGTCCGGGTCTCCGGACCGCAGCGCCCCAACCTCCATGAGTGGAACCGTCCCTCTCCTTGATCGGCGAATCGAGCGGGCCCGACCCGAGTTCACCCCTCCGACTGTGTGACGCGCGAGGCCGGAGTCGAGTTCACCCGATCCCGCGACCATTCGGAGCGATACGGACGATCATCTCCGCGTGCGGGCTTTGGGTCGTAGACCACCCTAATGGCGTTACTTCCCCCAGCGTCGAGGGCGCGCCCACTGTCACTACGGAAGGGGCGTCGCCGGAGACAGTGTCACCGGCGGGGCGGGGGCGTACAAGCGGAACGCTGCCACACGCGGGAGACTGAGCCCATGGCGACACTCGACGGCCGCCGCGTTCGCACGCGCGCCGAACTCATGGACGAGCACGGGCTCGGCCGCAGCACCCTGGAGAAGTGGTACCGCGAGCGCGCCTCCAACGGCCACCCCGAGCCGGTGGGCACGGTCGGCTCGCAGCTCGCGTGGGACGCCGCCGAGTGGGACCGCTGGTACGCGGCGCGCCGGACCCGGGACGTCCCGCCCGGCCTCGCCACCCGCGACGAGCTGGCGGAGCGCCACGGGCTCAGCCGCCACCGCCTCAAGCAGCTCTGGGCGGACCGCGCGTCCAACGGCCACCCCGACGTCGCGCACCGCGCCGGCAAGGCCCTGTACTGGGACGAGGCCGCCTGGACGGCCTGGTACCGCGCCCTGGGGGAACGCCCCGCCGAGGAAGGGCCGGACGACCTGGTCACCCTGGCGGAGGCCGCACGCATCCTCGGCCTGGCGCAGACGAGCGTCACCGTCTACGCCAGGCGCCCGCCCGCGGGCTGGCCCGAACCCGCCAGGGTGGAGCCGCTGGCAGGGGGACGCGTGCGGCGGCTGTACCGCCGCCGCGACGTCCTCGCCTACGCGGCCGCTAAGGGGTGAAGTGGGTGAGCACCTCGGGGTTGGCCATGGAGTCGCGGTTGGCGGCCCTGTCGACCGGGGTGCCCTGGAGGATCTTGCGGACGGGGACCTCCAGCTTCTTGCCGGACAGCGTGCGCGGGATGCCGGGCACGGCGGTGATCTCGTCCGGGACGTGCCGGGGCGACAGCGCCGACCGGATCCGCCTGCGGAGGTCCGCCGCGAGCTCGTCGGTGAGCGCCGCGCCCTCCGCGAGCTGGACGTACAGGAGCAGCCGGCCCTCCTGGCCCAGCCGCCCGGTGTCGATGACGAGGCTGTCGCTGATCTCGTCGAACGCCTCGACGACGCGGTAGAAGTCGGCGGTGCCCATGCGGATGCCGCCGCGGTTGAGGGTGGAGTCGGACCGCCCGTAGATCACGCAGCCGCCGTCCGGCAGGACCTTGATCCAGTCGCCGTGCCGCCACACGCCCGGGTACATGTCGAAGTAGGAGTCGCGGTAGCGCTCGCCGCCCTCGTCCTTCCAGAAGAAGACGGGCATGGACGGCATGGGCTCGGTGATGACCAGCTCCCCCACCTCGTCGATCACCGGCTTGCCGTCCTCGCCGAACGCCTCCACCTTGGCGCCGAGGCCGCGGCACTGGATGACTCCGGCGCGCAGCGGCAGGAGCGGCGACGGGCCGACGAAGCCGGTGCACAGGTCGGTTCCGCCGGAGAACGAGCCGAGCAGCAGGTCGCGGCCGACCGCCTCGTACACCCAGGCGAAGCCCTCGGGCGGGAGCGGCGAGCCGGTGGAGCCGATGCCGCGCAGGGCGGACAGGTCGAGTTCCTCGCCGGGGCGGCGCCCCTCCTTCGCCGAGGCGGAGATGTAGGGCGCGCCGACCCCCATGTAGGTGACGCCGTTCTCGGCGGCGAGCGTCCACAGGTCGAGGGGCGCCCCGTCGTACATGACGACGGTCGACCCCACCAGCAGGCCGCCGATGAGGTAGTTCCACATCATCCAGCCGGTGGTGGTGTACCAGAAGAACACGTCCTCGGGGCCGAGGTCCTGGTGGAAGGACAGCGCCTTGAGGTGCTCCAGGACCACGCCGCCGTGGCCGTGGACGATCGGCTTCGGCAGCCCGGTCGTGCCGGACGAGTACACGACCCACAGCGGATGGTCGAAGGGGACGTCCTCGAACTCCAGGGTCTCGTGGCCCTGGCGGGGCAGGTCGGCGTAGTGCATGCCGACGCGCAGGCCCTCCGGCGTCGCGGCCGGGTCCAGATACGGGACGAGCACGGTGGCGGCGAGGGTCGGCAGCGCGGCCTCGATCTCCCCGACGATCTCGCGGCGGTCGAACCGCTTGCCGTTGTAGGCGTAGCCGTCCACGGCGATCAGTACCTTCGGCTCGATCTGCGCGAACCGGTCGACCACCGAGGAGGACCCGAAGTCGGGAGAGCACGACGACCACACCGCCCCCAGCGACGCCGTGGCCAGGAAGCAGACCAGCGCCTCGGGGATGTTCGGGATGTAGGCGGCGACCCGGTCGCCCTTGCCCACGCCCAGTTCGGCCAGGCCCGCGCGCACCTGCGCGACGTGCAGGCCCAGCTCCCGGTACGACAGCAGCCGGTGCCCGCCCGCCTCCGAACGGAAGACGACCGCCGTCTCGTCGGGCGACTCCTGGACCCGGCGCAGCGCGTTGGCCGCGTAGTTGAGGGTCGCGCCCGGGAACCACTTCAGCCCGTCGACCGGCATGGGCCCGCCTGCCCGGACGGGCCCGTCGCCGCGCTCGCCGACGACGTCGAAATACGACCAGATCGCGTCCCAGAACGCGTCGACCTCCGTGACCGACCACTGCCAGAGCTCGTCGTAGGACTCCTTGAGGACGCCCCGGTCCCCCAGCCAGTGGGCGAACCGCGTCACCCGCGCGTTCGCGACCACCTCCTCCGACGGCTCCCACAGCGCCGAACCCTCGGATACCTCCCGGGCCATCTCTCTCCCTCCCCGCCGCGCCACGCTGCGCGGCCATCCCAATATCGGGCCCGCCCGGCACACCGCGCAACCTGCCCGCCACGCCCGCCGCCAAGCCCCGGAACCCGTCCTATCGCAGGTCAAAACGCGGCCCCGGGCAACCCCGCGCCCCCACACAGACCCGGGCGCGCACATCCTCCGTCCCCACACATCGCAAGAACGGGCAGCTCATGGAGCGCACACCGTCGGGCGCGGTGGTGTGTCGGCCGCCGCACCGGGACGCGCCCTCCCGGAGGGATCAGCCCCGCTGGGGCCGGCAGTTCTGACCGCTGACCCTGACCGGCCCCTCGGCCCAGCCGGACTGACAGCGGTAGGTGCTGTCGTCGCGGCGGTCGATGACGGTGAAGTCCGAGATCGGCCCCCACCGGCCGGGGCCGCAGGTCCGCCCGAAGACCTGGGGGTACCGCGACTCCACCTGCTCGCACACGAACATCTCTCCGGCACTTTCCGCCGAGGCCCGGGCGGGATCGGCCGGGGGCGTGGTGAGCAGGAGCGCGGCGGCGCCGAGAGCGGCGGCGAGGACGGTGGACAGGGCGACGGCACGACACGGCACGGCAATCACTCCTTGACGTCAAGTGATTACTCGAAGTTACCGAGGGTGTGCGGGCGGCGTCGCCTTTCCGAGGTGACAACCTTGTCTCACCCTGCCCGCCTTCTCCTATGCCCGCCTTCTCCTATGCCCGCCCTCTCACATGCGGGTCAGGTCGGCGACCGCGCTCACCACCGCGTCCGTGTCGGCGAGCGTGGCCAGGACCTGGTCCGCGCCGGCGGCGCGGAGCTCGGCCTCGGTGGCGCTCCCGGTGGCGACGGCGAGGATCGGCGAGCCGGCGATGTGCGCGGCCTGGACGTCGCGGGGGGAGTCGGCGACGTAGACGGTCGCGGACTCGGGGTAGCGGGCGCCGTGGCGCTCGCCGGCGCGGGCGCGGGCGACCTCCAGGAGGGCGGCCTTGCTGTAGACGCCGTTCTCGTACCCGCCGGCCTCCAGGTCGAGGCGTCCGGCGAGACCCAGCTCGGTCACCTTCAGCACCGCGTTCGGCTGGAGGGACCCCGTCAGCACCGACTGGACGACGCCGGGCACGTGCGCGAGCGCCTCCACGGCCTCCCCGGCGCCGGCCAGGACGCGGCCGTGCGCGCGCAGGTCGGCGCGGCGGCTCGCGAACGCCTCGGCCAGCGCGTCGAAGAAGGCCGGCAGGTGGTCGTCGGTGGTGACGACGTCGTTGAACGCGAGGGTCTCGAAGATGATCTCGGATTCGGTGCGGCCGGGGGTGGGCGCCAGGCGCAGCAGCGGGCGCCCGACGGTCCGCTGGAACGCCTCGGCGTAGGCGTCCCGGGTGATCCGCCCGACGTCGACCAGGGTGTGGTCGATGTTCCACAGCACGAGACGGTTCAGCGTCGACATCCCGTTCCCATGACGGCTCCAGGGGGTGTGCTCCGGCGCCGTCCGGCGGACGGCGAGGCGAGCCTATCGTCAAGCCTGCCACCCCTTCGACCGCCGGTGAAGGGGTCCCGGTGGCGCCCCCCGGAACGACGCCGCGCCTCAGCCCATGTGCGGGTAGCGGTGGTCGGTGGGCGGGACGAAGGTCTCCTTGATGGAGCGGGCGCTCGTCCAGCGGGTGAGGTTGAAGATCGAGCCGGCCTTGTCGTTGGTGCCGGACGCGCGGGCGCCGCCGAACGGCTGCTGGCCGACGATCGAGCCGGTCGGCTTGTCGTTGATGTAGAAGTTCCCGGCGGCGAAGCGGAGCCGCTCGGTGGCCTCGGCGATGGCGGCGCGGTCGTCGGCGATGACGGCGCCGGTCAGGCCGTAGTCCGAGACGCCCTCCATCTGGGTGAGGACCCTGTCGTAGTCGGTGTCGTCGTAGACGTGGACGCCGAGGATCGGGCCGAAGTACTCGGTGGTGAAGATCTCGTCGGTCGGGTCGGACGACTCCAGAACCGTGGGACGGACGAAGTAGCCGCGCGAGTCGTCCAGCTCGCCGCCGGCAAGCACTGCTGCGCTGTCGATCCCGCGGGCGCGCTCGATGGCCCGGCGGTGCTTGGCGAAGGCCCGGTCGTCGATCACCGCGCCCATGAAGGCAGACAGGTCGTCGGCGACGTCGCCCATGGTGAGGGCGTCGACCTCGGCGCAGAAGTCGTCGCGCATGCCCGTCCAGACGGAGCGCGGGATGTAGGCGCGGGACGCGGCGGAGCACTTCTGGCCCTGGTACTCGAAGGCGCCGCGGACGAGCGCCGTCTTCAGGACGGCCGGGTCGGCGGACGGGTGGGCGACCACGAAGTCCTTGCCGCCTGTCTCGCCGACGATGCGCGGGTAGCCCCGGTAGCCGGCGATGTTCTCGCCGATCGTCCGCCAGAGCCCCTGGAACGTGGCGGCCGAGCCGGTGAAGTGCAGGCCGGCCAGTTCGGGGTGGCGCAGCGCCACGGCGGAGACGGCGCGCCCGTTGCCGGTCACCATGTTGATCACGCCGGGCGGGAGGCCGGCGGCCTCCAGCAGGCGCATCGTGTGGTGGGCGGCGAGCTGCTGCGTCGGGGACGGCTTCCACACCACGACGTTGCCCATCAGCGCGGGCGCGGTCGGCAGGTTCCCGGCGATCGCGGTGAAGTTGAACGGCGTGATGGCGAGGACGAAGCCCTCCAGCGGTCGGTACTCCAGCCTGTTCCACACGCCGGGCGGCGACAGCGGCTGCTGCTCGTGGATCTGCTGGGCGTACCGGACGTTGTACCGCCAGAAGTCGATCAGCTCGCAGGCGGCGTCGATCTCGGCCTGCTGCACCGACTTGGACTGGCCGAGGATCGTGGCGGCGTTCACCGTGGCCCGCCACGGCCCGGCCAGCAGCTCGGCGGCGCGCAGGAAGATCGCGGCGCGGTCGTCGAAGGGCATGGCCCGCCAGGCGGGCGCCGCCTCCCGCGCCGCGGCGATCGCCTCGGTCACGTCCGCCTCGGTCGCCTCGCCCAGCCGGCCGAGCACGTGCCCGTGGTCGTGCGGCTCCACGACGTCGACGGGCGTGCCCGCGCCCATGCGCCGCTCGCCCCCGATCGCCATGGTCAGCTCGGTCTGCGCGCCGCGCAGCTCCTTGATCCTCGCCTCCAGCGCGGCCCGCTCGGCGCTTCCCGGCGCGTACGTCCTGACCGGTTCGTTCATCGGAACCGGCACGGTGGTGACGGCGTCCATGACGTCCCCCTGCGATCCGGCGGCATTGTTCGACGTGCCGGGGGACCTACCCCGCGCCCGGGCCGCTAGTCGAGGAGGTCGCCGAGTTCCTGGGTGGCGTACCAGAGCAGCTCGTGGCCCTCGGCGCCGTCCACGGTGAAGCGGGCGTCCTCGTCTCCGGCGTCGGCGGCCGCGAGGGCCTGCGCGGCGGCGGCGACGTCGGGGACCGCGCCGGGGTCGTCGACATGACCGGAGGCGATCAGCTTCCAGGGGACGGGGGCGGCGAGCTCGACGAGGGCGCGGTCGCCGTTGCCGAGCGCCGCGTCGCCGCGCGGCCAGGAGACCTGGCCGTCGGGGACCTCGGCGGCCAGCACGACCCGGCGGCGCGGGACGGACGGGTCGGCGGCGAGCAGGCGCAGGGAGGCGCGGGCGGCGGCGGACATCGCCGCGTACTCCAGCTCCTCCTCGTCACCGCCCGCGTACCACTCGCGCAGCGCGGGCGTGACCGCGTGGGCGGCGAGCGGCGCGGGAGCGATCTCGCGCGCGGCGTGGACGCCGGCGAGCAGCGTGAGCGTGGACGGCAGGTAGACGCGCATGACGGTCAGCAAGTCTGCCAGACGGTCAGGGCAGCAGGTCCATTCCGCGCAGTTCGGCGATCGTGGTGTCGGGGGCGGTGTGCAGGATGCCGCGGATTCCGAGGGCCTGCGCGGCGCGGACGTTGTGCTCGATGTCGTCGATGAAGACGCACTCGGCGGCGGCGTGGCCGAGCAGGTCCAGGGCGTGCCGGAAGATCCGCTCGTCGGGCTTGCGCATCCCGACCTCGCAGGAGATGACGGTCGCGTCGAAGAGCTCGGCGAACAGGTCGCGGGGGTACTCGTTGCCCCAGGAGTTCGACAGCAGGGCGGTGCGGGCGCCCGCGGCGCGGACCGCGCGCAGCGCCTCGTACATCGGCTCGACCGGCGCGAACGCGCCGAACATCCGGGCGATGAGCCCGGCGGCCTCCACGGGGGCGCCGTCGACGGTGAGCAGCTCGGCCGCGAGGAGCCGCTCGAACTCGGCGGTCGGCAGGGTGCCGTCCTCCAGGCCGTGGATGGGGTTCGTCCCTGCGCCGTCGTAGGCCTGCTTCACCCAGGCGCGCATGACGGTCTTGTAGCGCTCGACGTCGATGCGGTCGGCGGTGAGCCAGACCTCGATGGCCTCGGCCAGGGGGGAGGTGAGGACGCCGCCCCAGTCGGTGATCACAGCTTTGACGCTCACGGGCCGATGGTAGGCGATCCCCGGCGAAACAACCGAATCCCGTTCTGTCAGAATGCGGGCCATGGACTTCGAACTCAGCCCGAAGGCACGCGACTACCGGGACCGGCTCCAGGAGTTCATGGACGCGCGCGTCTACCCGGCCGAGCCCGTCTACGCCGCCTGGCGGGCTGAGAACGACCCGCACGCGCTGCCCCCGGTCGTCGAGGAGCTGAAGGCCGAGGCGCGCGAGCGGGGCCTGTGGAACCTGTTCCTGCCGGACGTGTCCGGGCTGTCCAACCTGGAGTACGCGACGCTCGCCGAGCTGACCGGGCGCTCGCCCGACCTCGCCCCTGAGGCGGTCAACTGCGCGGCGCCCGACACCGGGAACATGGAAGTCCTGCACATGTTCGGCACGGACGAGCAGAAGGAGCGCTGGCTCCGGCCCCTGCTGGACGGCGAGATCCGCAGCGCGTTCGCGATGACCGAGCCGGGCGTCGCCTCCTCCGACGCCACCAACATCACCACCTCGATCGTCCGGGACGGCGACGAGTACGTGGTCAACGGCCGCAAGTGGTTCATCACCGGCGCCGCCGACGAGCGCTGCAAGATCTTCATCGTGATGGGCAGGACGGACCCCGGCGCGCCGCCGCACCGGCAGCAGTCGCAGGTGCTCGTGCCCCGCGACGCGCCGGGCGTGACGATCGTCCGGCACCTCCCCGTGTTCGGCTACCAGGACCAGCACGGACATTCGGAGATCCTCTTCGAGGACGTCCGGGTGCCCGCGTCGAACCTGGTCGCGGCCGAGGGCGACGGATTCATGATCGCCCAGGCGCGGCTCGGGCCCGGCCGCATCCACCACTGCATGCGGGCCCTCGGCATGGCGGAGCGGGCGCTGGAGCTGATGTGCCGGCGCGCGCTGTCCCGCGAGGCCTTCGGCGGGCCGCTGGCCGAGCAGGGCGTGGTCCGCGAGCGGATCGCCGAGTCGCGGATGGCGATCGAGCAGGCCCGGCTGCTGACCCTCAAGACCGCCTGGCTGATCGACCGGCACGGCGCCAGGGGCGCGCGGACGGAGATCGCCGCGATCAAGGTGGTCGTGCCGCGCATCGTCCAAGAGGTGCTCGACCGCGCGATCCAGGTGCACGGCGCCGCCGGCGTCTCCGACGACACCCCGCTGGCGGCGATGTACTCCTGGGTCCGCGCGATGCGCATCTTCGACGGCCCCGACGAGGTCCACGTCCGCACCGTGGCCCGCCAGGAACTCCGTAAGTACGAGCACTGATTTATTGCATTTCTCTCCTCCTTCGGGCCCGGAGGGCCCTGCTGTGCCTATTGCAGTGCCCTCCTCCTTCGGGCCCGGAGGGCCCTCCATCGTCGGGCACTGCGGCGATCGCTGGCATCGCTCCGGCTCGCCTTGCGGCTCGCTGCGCGATCAGGTTCTCGCTCCGCTCGAACCTGCCTTCGGACGCGATCGCGAGTGTTGGGGTCGTCGCTGGTTGCGGCGGCGGCTGGTGTCGTCGCGATCGCGGGCTTAGGTGAGGGGCAGCTCGCTTGCTGTTCTATGCGGATCTGAGTCTCTGCAGCGCCTCGCGGACGCCGCCGTCGGTTTCCTCCAGAACCATCGTGGCGCGTGCCGCGGGGACCTCGCCGAGGAGCGAGACCAAGGCGACGCGGGTGTTGCCGCCCGCCTCGGACAGCGCGTTCTCGCAGGTGCGGGCGTCCATCCCGGTCGCCTCGGTGAGGATGCGCACCAGCCGGGCGCGCAGCTTGGAGTTCAGCGCGTTCACGCTGACCATCAGGTTGGAGTAGGTGCGCCCCATCCTGATCATCAGGGTGGTGGAGAAGGAGTTGAGCACCAGCTTGGTCGCGGTGCCCGCCTTCATCCGGGTGGAACCGCTGATCACCTCGGGCCCGGTGGCGAGCCCGATGTGCACCTCCACCTCGTCCCCGTACGGCGTGTGCGGGTTGCAGCTGATCAGCGCCGTGCGCGCCCCGACCGCGGCGGCGGCGCGCAGCGCCCCCACCACGTACGGGGTGCGTCCGCTCGCCGCGATGCCGACCGCGACGTCGCCCGCCCGGACGTCGCGGGCGTCCCGGCGGCCGAGCTCGACGTCGTCCTCCACGCCGGAGACCGCCTGCGACAGCGCGCCGGGGCCGCCGGCGTTGTGGGCCACGACCCGGCCCCAGATGCCGAAGGTGGGGGGAAGCTCGGCCGCGTCGAGGACCGCGAGCCGGCCGGACGTGCCGGCGCCGAAGTAGTGCACGCGGCCGCCCGCCCGCAGCGACTCCACGGCGAGGTCGACCAGCCGGGCGACCTCGGGCAGCACGGAGCCGACGACCCTCGGCACGGTCGCGTCCTCAGAGTTGATCAGGCGTAGCACCTCCATGGTCGGCAGCGTGTCGACGTCGAGGGTCCGGGGGTTCCGTCCCTCCGTGGGGAGCTCGCAATCGATCACCGACGCCTCCGGTCGGGTCGCACGGTCCGTCCGCGGACCGCCTCGTACGTGGCTTCGAGGGCCTTGCGGGTAGACCCGTAGGTGCGCTGCGCTACTCCGACGAAGAGGCAGTCCACCACCGTGAGCTGCGCCAGCCGGCTGGCGGTGGCGCCCGAGCGGAACGTCGTCTCCCGTGCGGCGGTCGTCAGGATCATGTCCGCGACCTCCGCGATGGGGGACTTCGGGAAGTTGGTGAGCCCCACGGTCCTCGCGCCCCGGGTCTTGGCGACCTCCAGCGCGTCGATGGTCTCCACGGTCGCGCCGGTGTGCGAGATGCCGATCGCCACGTCGCCGGGGCTCAGGACGGCGGCGCTGGTCAGCATGATGTGGGCGTCCGCCCAGGCGGAGCAGACCCGGCCGATGCGGTGCAGCTTCTGCTGGAAGTCGGCCGCGACGAACGCGCTCGCGCCGACGCCGTAGACGTCGACCCGGTTCGCGTTGACGACCGCGTCCACGACCTGCTCCAGCATCTTGATGTCGAGCTGGGAGGCGGTCTCCTCGACGGCCCGCGCGTCGGCGAAGGTGACCTTCTCCACGATCTGCTCTAGCGAGTCGTCGGGACTGATGTCGCTGCCGATGACCCGGCCGCCGGTGGCGCTCTGGGCCCGTCCCGCCTCGGTGGCGAGGGTCAGCCGCAGCTCTGGGTAACCATGGAACCCGATCGCCCGGCAGAACCTGATGACCGTGGTCTCGGAGGTGCCGCAGTTCTGGGCGAGCTCGGTGATGGTCGAGTTGGCGACCCCTTCGGGGTCGTCGATGACGCGTTGAGCGACTCTTCGCTCGGCGGGGGGCAGCGAGGGCAGCAGCGAACGGACCCGCACCACCGTGCTCAGCGGCGTGGCGTCCCTGTCCCTGCCCGCCGCGTCGTCCCGTGGCGCCGCGGGCTCCCCCGTGATCCCCCGCTCGGGGCCCCGGTCGGGGCCGATGGGTTTCCTCATGGAGGAAATTTTCTTACGCGCTGGATGTCACGTCAACGTTAGGAAAGGCTACGGTCGCCATGTGTTGACCCATTTGGCCGGTCCTTACGTGGTCGGTATCGACGCGGGTGGCACGAAGACCCGCTGCGTCGTGCTGACGCTCGGGGGAGCCCTGGCCGGTTCCGGCACCGGCCCAGGGGCCAACCCCAACTCTGGAGGCGACACCGCCGGGGCGCTGACCACCGCCCTGCGGGAGGCGCTCGGGGACCTAGACCGCACCCACATCCTCACCGGCGTGTTCGGCATCGCCGGCGCCGGCTCGGCCGGCCGGCCCGCCGCGGTCGCGGCGGCCCGGCGGGCCTGGCAGTCCGTCGGGCTGCGCGGCTCGCCCGCGGTGGTGACCGACATCGCGGTGGCGTTCGCCGCGGGGACCAGCGAGCCCAAGGGCATCGTGGTGTTCTCCGGCACGGGCGCCGGCGCGGCGGTCATCAACGACGGCGCGATCGTGCAGCGCGCGGACGGCTACGGCTGGCTCGTCGGTGACGAGGGTTCGGCGGTGTGGCTCGGGAAGGAGGCCGTCCGGGCCGCGCTCGCCGCCTACGACGGCCGCGGCTCCCCGACGCTGCTCACCGACTCGGTCCCCCGGGCGCTGCTCGGCCCCACCGTGGTGGCGCAGATCGACTCGGAACGGCGAAGACCCCGCCACCCCAGGGCGCTGGCCATGGCCGGCGCCCCTTCGCCGTCACCGGGCTCTCCCGTGCTGCCGCACCCCGCCGCGCTGTCCGCCGGCGGGCGCGCCACGGCCGTCCTCGCTCCCGAGTCCGCCTACCCGCCGTCCGCCCGCCACCCCGCCTGCGGCGGCGGGCCGCCGGGCCCGCACGGGCCGCCGTGCCATCCCGAGTCTCCCGGCGCCCCGCCCGATCCCCGCCTCGCCCAGGCGATCATCAAGGAGGTGTACGGCCGCCCGCCCGCGGCCCTCGGCCGCCTCGGCCCGGTGGTCGCCGCCGCCGCGGCCGCCGGCGATCCCGTGGCCAGGCGCATCACCGACGAGGCCGCGCAGTGGCTGCTGGCCGACGTCGACGCGGTGCGCCCGGCCTTGTCCGATCCCTGCGCACCGGTCGTGATGCACGGCTCGGTGCTCCGCGAAGGCCCCGTCGCCGAGGCCGTCCGCTCCGGGCTGCGCGACCGTTTCGCCGAGGCGCCGCGCAGCGCCGGCGACGGGGCCGTCGGCGCGGCCGGGATGGCGCTGCGCCGCCTCGGCCACCCCTTGCCGGGCTGAGCGCCGCCCCGCGGCGAAGGGCCGCCCGGCCCCGGCCCGGCCGATCCGGCCCGGCCGTCAGGTTCATCGCGATGGACCCCGCCAAAGATCCGCAATCGCCTGCGATCCAGGGGTCCATCGTGATTAAGCTGTGACCACGGTGGCAGCAGTGCCGCGGAAGCGGTCCCGATGGGGCCGTGTCCCGCGGGACCACCGGCCACAGGCGTGGCTCTACAGATCGGCTGCGTTGGTTCGCAGCGTCGTCCGCGCGGGATGTCCCCGACCGCGTGCGCCCCTTAGCCGGGTGCACGCCTGACGCATGCCCGCCCCTGCGCTCCCTGGCCCGGACGACGGCCGTCTCCGTACTCCACGTCGAACGAGGTCCCATGCACTCCCTGCCCAGGGCGCGCCGTCTCCGGCCTGCCCTCACCCGCCTGCCCCGCGCCCTCCGGACCCGGCCGCGCCGCGCGGCGATCGTGTTGGTCATCACATCGGTCCTGCTGGCGGCCGCCGCCGTCGTCGTCGGCTACGTCCGGACGCCGCTGCCGACGCGGCCGCAGGATGGCGTCACGGACGAGGGCTCCGCGGTCTACTACGCCGACGGCCGGACGCCGCTGTTCCGCCTCGGCGCCAACCGGGAGAACGTCCGGCACGGCCAGATCCCCGACCGGCTGCGCTGGGCGGTGCTCTCCGCCGAGGACCGCGGCTTCTACGGAGGCCACGGCGTCTCCCCCAGCGGGACGTTCCGCGCCCTCTGGAACAACGCGTCCGGCGGCGACACGCAGGGCGGCTCGACCATCACCCAGCAGCTCGCCCGCAACTACTTCAAGGGGCTCAGCCGCGACCGGACGATGGGCCGCAAGGTCAAGGAGATCTTCGTGGCGATGAAGCTCGACCGCAGCCGCGCCAAGGACGAGATCCTCGACCTGTACCTCAACACGATCTACTTCGGCCGGCAGACGTCCGGGGTGCAGGCGGCGGCCCGCGCCTACTTCGACAAGGACGTCTGGCAGCTCGACGTCGCCGAGTGCGCCCTGCTCGGCGCGATGATCCAGCGGCCGGCGTACTTCCGCACGCGGGGCGACGGCCCCGCGGCCCGCGCGCTGCGCGCCCGCTGGCGGTACGTCCTCGACGGGATGGTGTCGATGGGCCGCCTCGGCCGGGCCGAGGCCGACCGGCAGCGCTTCCCCCGGACCCAGGACGAGTGGACCGGCGTCGGCCTGTCCGGCCAGGACCTCCTCGTCCGGCACCGGGTCGAGGAGGAGCTCGCGAGCGTCGGCATCCCGATGGACAGCGTCGTCAACGGCGGCCTGAAGATCTACACCGGGCTGGACCAGCGCTGGATGCGGCACGCCGAGCAGGCCATGCGCGAGGCGCGGGAGCCGCGGTGGCCCGGGACCGTGCACGCCGGGCTCGTCGCCGTCGACTCCCGTACCGGCGAGGTCAAGGCGCTCTACGGCGGCGACCCGAAGCGCAGCCAGATCGACTCGGTGTTCGCGCCGGTCGCGCAGGCGGGCTCCACGTTCAAGCCGTACGTGCTGGCCGCCGCGCTCCGCAAGGGCCTCAGCGTCCGGACGAGGGTCAGCGGCCGCTCCCCGCAGAAGTTCGCGCCGAACGGTGACATCACGCCGATGACCGCGCCGGGCTACAAGGTCGACAACGACGAGGAGATCGGCTCGCTCGGCGCGATGGACCTGGTCAGGGCCACGGCCCTGTCGGTCAACACCGGATACGTGAAGGCCGCCCTGAAGACGGGGATCGCGGACGTCCAGGAGACCGCGCGGCTGTTCGGGGTGCCCGCCTCCGCGCTCGCGCCGTTCAGGGGGCAGGCCGGGATCGCGCTCGGCACCCCCGACGTCGCGGCCGTCACCCAGGCCGCCGGGTACGCGGCGTTCGCCAACGGCGGCACGGCCGTCGTCCCCCACCTCGTCACCAGGGTCGTCGACGCGCACGGCCGGCGGGTCCCGCTGCCCTGGGACCGGCCGGGGCGCCGGGTGCTGAACGCCGAGCAGGCGGCGCAGGCCGCCTACGCGCTGCGGGCCACCGTCAGGAGCGGGACGGGCGAGCACGCGGCGCTGCCCGACCGGGAGGCCGCCGGGAAGACGGGCACCACCGACCACAACCGCGCCGCCTGGTTCGTCGGCTTCGTCCCCCAGGTCTCGACGGCCGTGGTCATCGGCAACGCCAGGCCCGCCCCGCTGCGGGATCTGCCCGGCTTCGCCGGGACGGTCTCCGGGAAGAACCTCCCGGCGACGATCTGGCGGTCCTTCATGGACAAGGCCGTCCGCGACCTGCCGGCCCGGCCGTTCCCCGAGCCCGCGTTCTCCGGCGTGGCCGCGAACTGGGTCGACGCCGACCCGGCGCAGCCGACCCCGTCCCGGCGCAAGCCCGGCGAGCCGGCGCCCGCCGGCCGGGACGGCGGGTCGCCGACGCTCGCGCCGACCCCCGCCGTGCCGCCGGAGGTCGCCCGTCGCAGGATCGCCAAGCAGAAGGCCCGCGAGAGCGCCGTCACCCCCACCCCGAACAGCTGAACCGGAAGAGATCGAGTCGACAGCGGCCCCCGGGGGCGGCTACGGTCGCGGGCGTTGATGCGACCGAGTGACCGAGACCGTTCCGGGGGGCCTGGTCAGGTGCGTGCCACACGTTCCCTCGCGCTCGCGGCGGCGGCCCTGCTGGCAGGCGGGGCCGCCGGCTGCGGCGGCGGCGAGGACGACAGGGGCGGGCGGACGCCGTCCGCCCGCTCCGCCGCGCCCGCCTCCCCGGCCACGCCCGCGCCGGACGCCTGGATCCCCGGCCGGGTCGCGAAGATGAGCGTGGCCGACAAGGTGGGGCAGCTGTTCGTCCCGACCTTCTCCAGCCGCGCCGACGCGCTCACGAAGATCAGGAAGTACCGCGTGGGCGGGCTGATCTACTTCCCCGGCAACATCGGCACCCCGGCGCGGACCGCCGCGCAGTCCAACGCGCTGCAGAAGGCCTCGACGATCCCGCTGCTGCTCGGCGTCGACGAGGAGCAGGGCATCGTGTCGCGGACGCCGTTCGTCACGACGTTCCCCGGCAACATGGCGCTCGGCGCGACCCGCAGCCCCGCCGACGCCCGCGCCGCCGCCCGGGTCACCGGCGCCGAGCTGCGCGCGGTCGGCATCAACCTCGACTACGCGCCGGACGCCGACGTGAACGTGAACCCGCGCAACCCGGTGATCGGGCTGCGCTCCTTCGGGTCCGACCCGGCGCTGGCGTCCGCGCTGGTGCGGGGGGCCGTCGGCGGCTTCCAGGAGGCCGGGGTCGCCGCGGCGGCCAAGCACTTCCCCGGCCACGGCGACACCGCGACCGACAGCCACACCGGCCTGCCGGTGATCCGGCACGCGCCGCGGACGTGGGAGCGGCTGGACGCGCCCCCGTTCAGGGCGGCGATCGCCGCGAACGTCGACATGATCATGACCGCGCACATCGTCGTCCCGAAGCTCGACAAGTCGGGCGACCCGTCCACGCTCTCCAGGACGGTCCTGACGGGGCTGCTGCGCGGCAGGCTGGGCTACCAGGGCGTCATCACCACCGACTCGCTGGAGATGGCCGGGGTCCGCGAGAAGTACGGCGACGCCGGGGTCCCGGTCCGGGCGATCAACGCGGGCGCCGACCAGCTGCTGATGCCGCCGGACCTGCCGCGCGCCTACGACGCCGTGGTGAAGGCCGTCCGGACCGGGAAGATCTCGCAGCGGCGGCTGGACGAGTCGGTGACGCGGATCCTCAGGCTCAAGCAGCGGCGCGGCCTGTTCCAGAACGCCGCCGCCGACCCCGCCAAGGCCGCGGCCGCGGTCGGCACCCCCGCGAACAAGGCCGTCGCGCGGGGCGTCGCCGAGCACGCGGTCACCCTCGTCCGCAACGACGGCGGCCTGCTGCCCCTCAAGGGCAGGAAGGTCGCCGTGTCCGGGCCTGACAGCGGCCGGCTCCAGGCGGCCCTGCGCCGCCAGGGCGTCGCGGTCACGGCGCCAGGCTCGGCCGACGTCACCGTGCTGACCACCGTGAACGCGGGGGCGGCGACCGCGTCCCGGATCCGGGCGCTCGGCTCCAGGCCGGTGGTCGTCGCCGCGCTCGGCCGCCCCTACGACCTCGACTCGGCGGGCGGCGCGAAGGCGGCGCTCGCCACCTACTCCTCCAGCCGGGTCTCGGTGGAGGCGCTGGCCAGGGTGCTGAGCGGAGCGGTGAAGCCCACCGGCAGGCTGCCGGTTCCGGCGGGCGGGAAGCCCGCCGGGCACGGGCTGGGCTACCGGTAGGGGCCGCCGCCCGGCACCGGCGAGGCGTTGGACGCGAGGACCGCTCTGCTGGGAGGATCGGGCCGCCTTCGCGCTTCCAGGAGGTCCCCGTGCGCGTCCGATCGTCCCTCGCCGCTCTGGCACTGCTCCCGCTGCTGGCGGCCTGCGGGGGCGGCGGCGAGGTCACGATGCCGCCGCTCACCCCCGAGCCCGGCGACTCCCGGCCCGCCCAAGCCTCGACCGCCGCGCCTCCGCGGCAGACGCTCCCGGCGCGGCTGGCGCTCTACAAGTACCTGCGCGGGATCTCGGTGGGCGACGCCAGGGCGTGCGCGTACCTGGCGCCCGCCTACGAGCGGCGCGTGTTCGGCGGGCCCGGCCGGTGCCGTTCGGGGCTCGGCCGGGCCCGCGCGAAGCTGCGCCCGCAGGATCTCGCGGCGCTGCGCGGCGTGACCGTCCCGACCTGCGAGGCCGGGCCGGGCGCCGGGGAGTGCACCGTCCGGTTCGAGCACCTGCGGTGGAAGACCGCGCCCGCCCGTCCCGGCGGACTGCTCGCCGCGAGCTTCGTCCTGCGGGGACGCGGGAGCCGCTGGCTCGTGGCGGGCTGACCGCGGGTCAGAGCCCGAGGTCCGCCAGTCCGGGCAGGTGGGCGCGGGCCGCCTCCCTGGCCTGCTCGGCGGTGCGCGCGGCACGGGCCGCCGCGGCCGCCGCGCGGCACTCCTCCAGCGTGTGCCGCACGAGCGCCGCCCGCACCAGCGGGAGGGACGGCGCGCTCATCGACAGCGACGTCACGCCGAGGCCCACCAGCACGCAGGCCAGCGCCGGATCGCCGGCGGCCTCCCCGCACACGCCGCACGGGACGCCCGCGCCGGCCGCGGGGGCGACCAGGTCGAGGACGGCGGGCTGCCACGGGTCCTGGAGGTGCGCGAGGCCGCCGACCTGCCGGTCCGCCGCGCACGCGTACTGGGTGAGGTCGTTGGTGCCGATGCTGAAGAACTCCACCTCGGGCGCCAGGTCGCGGGCGCGCAGCGCGGCCGCGGGAACCTCGATCATGACGCCGGGATGCTCGACGCCGGCCTCCCGGCACGCGGCCGCGAAGAAGGCTGCCTCCTCCGCGTCCGTCACCATCGGCGCCATGACCTGCAGCTTGACGCTGAGACCCGCGGCGGCGCGGGTCAGCGCGGCGAGCTGCGAGGCCAGCACGTCCGGGTGGCGGCGCATCATCCGCAGGCCCCGCTCGCCGAGCGCCGGGTTCGGCTCCTCACCGGGGGCGGGCAGGAACGCCAGCGGCTTGTCGGCGCCGGCGTCGAGCGTCCGGACGACCACGCGGCCCTCCGGGAACGCCTCCAGCACCTTCCGGTACGCCTCCTCCTGCTCCCCGTCGGACGGCGGCGCCGCGCGGTCGAGGAACAGGAACTCCGTCCGGTACAGGCCGACGCCCTCGGCGCCGTTCGCCAGCGCCGCCTCCACGTCCTTGGGGCCGCCGACGTTGGCCAGCAGCGGGACCGAGTGCCCGTCCCTGGTCGCGCCCGGCCCGGTGGACTCCTCCAGCGCGGACGCGCGGGCCGCGGCGGTCGCCCGCGCCGCGGCCACCTCCGCCTCGGACGGGTCGGGGAGCACCGTCCCCGCGGCGCCGTCCACCAGGACACGGGTCCCCTCGGCCAGCGAGGCGGCGCCGGGCAGCGCGACCACGGCCGGGACGCCCATCGTCCGCGCCAGGATCGCGGTGTGGCTGGTGGGGCCGCCCTCCTCCGTCACGAACGCCACGACCTGCGCCGGGTCGAGGACGGCCGTGTCCGCCGGGGCGAGGTCGCGGGCGACCAGCACGAACGGCTCGTCGGACTCGGGGACGCCCGGCATCGGGAGCCCGAGCAGCCGGGCGATCGCGCGGTCGCGGATGTCGTCGAGGTCGGTGACCCGCGCGGCCATGTACTCGCCGGCCCCGGCGAGCATCTCCCGGTAGACGCCGAACGCCTCGAACACGGCGCGGGCCGCGGACACCCCCTCGTCGATCTTGGCGCGGACGCCGTCGGCGAGCCCGGGGTCGCGGGCCATCATCGCCTGCGCGTTCAGCACGTCCCGGCCGTCGGTGTTGCCGGCCGCGGCCGCGCGCTCCCCGCGCTCCTCCAGGTCGGCGGCGACGGCCTCCAAGGCGGCCAGCGCGGAGTCGCGCTCGGCGCCGGCGTCGCCGCCGTGCCGGGACCCGGCGGGCGGCTCCGGCACGGCCCCCGCGATGGTGCGCACCGGCCCGGTCCCGACACCGGGGCTGACGCCCGCGCCCTGCATCACCTCGCCCACCTCAGGCCCCCTCGGGCTCCGGGGTGGACAGCAGCTTCTCCAGGCTGTCGAGCAGCTCGTCGGCCCCGTCGCCCTCGGCGGACAGCACGATCTCCTCGCCGTGCCGCGCGTCCAGCCCGAGCACGGCGAGGATGCTCTTGGCGTTCACCGGGGAGCCGCCGCGCTTGGACACCGTCACGTCCATCGGGGCCTTGGCCGCGGTCTGGACGAACAGCGCGGCCGGCCGTGCGTGCAGCCCCACCCTGGACTCGATCTTGACGTTGCGCTCGGTCACCGCATTACTCCCAATCAGCTCGTTACCGTCCGGTGCACCCGCAGCGCGGGGCCCGGCACGACGTCCACTTCGATGAAATCGGCCACCAGATGGTCGGCCCTGGCCAGCGCGCCCACCGACTGCGTGGTGACAACGCCGACGCATGTCATTCCCGCGGCCTTGACGGCCGCGACCCCTGCCGGGGCGTCCTCGAACCCGACCGCCTCCTGCGGCGGGACGTCCAGGTCGCGCGCGGCGGCCAGGTATCCCTCCGGGTGCGGCTTGCCGGTGACGACGTCACCGGCGGTCACCACGAGGTCGAGCAGGCCGCGGATGCCCAGCAGGTCCAGCAGGCGCTCGGCGTAGGGCCGCTGCCCCGACGTCACCACCGCCAGCGGCACGCCCGCGTCCGCCAGCGACCGGACGAGGTCGACCGCGCCGGGAACGGGCGCCACGTCCGGCATCCCCGGCAGCGACTCGTAGGAGACCGCCTGCTCGAACAGCTCCTCGACCGTCCGGCCGGGGAACAGGTGCACGTGGTCCGCCAGCGCCTCGGTCCCCCGCCGCCCCGCGAACGAGCCGATCAGCGCCTCGTCCCAGGGGACGCGGTGGGCGTCGAACAGGCGCGACCACATCACGCGGTTGCGCGGCTCGGTGTCGATGAGGGTGCCGTCGAGATCGAAGACCGCCGCGCCGAGACCGATCACCGCCATGTGCTCAGCTCCATGTGAACAGCTCGGTCCCCTTCGCCACCTCGCCCGACTCGCGTACGTCCGACAGGGCGTCGGCGCCCGCGTCCAGCGCGACGACCGCGCAGATGGGCGAGCGGCCGCCCGCCTCGATCACCGCGGGGTCCCAGCCGACGAGCGGCTGCCCGGCGGTCACCTCGTCGCCCTCGGCGGCCAGGAGCTCGAACCCCTGCCCCTTCAGCTTGACGGTGTCGATGCCGAGGTGCACCAGGACCCCGTGGCCCTCGGCGTCCACCACGACGTAGGCGTGCGGGTGCAGCTTGACGATCTTCCCGGTGACGGGCGCGATGGCGTGGCCGGGACCGCGCTCGGGGTCGACGGCCGTGCCCGGGCCGACCATGGCCTGGGCGAACACCGGGTCCGGGACGCCGGCGAGGCCGACGACCCGGCCGGCGACCGGGGACAGTACTCGGGTCATCAGAGGGGTTCCCTTGGTCGGTCGAGGAGGTCTGGTCAGTCGAGGAGGTCCTCGATGTCGCTGGCGATGGTGTCGGCCTCGGGCCCCACGACGACCTGGACGACGGAGCCGCTGCGCATGACGCCGAACGCGCCCGCCTTCTTGAGGGCCGGCTCGTCGACCTTTCCGGCGTCGGAGACCTCGGTGCGCAGCCGGGTCGCGCACGGCTCGATCTCCACGATGTTGTCGGCCCCGCCCAGGGCGGCGATGATGGCCTCGGCCTTGTCCATGCTCGTTCTCTCTTCTCGGGATCCGGGTGCTCAGTCGGTCTGGGTGACCTTGTTGAGGCCGCGCGGGATGTCGGGGTCGATCCCGAGCCGGCGGGCCAGGTTCTCGACCATGATCTGGCCGGGGACGATGAGGCCCAGCGGCGCCACCCACTCGGGGAGCCCGGGACCGGGCAGCGCGGCCGAGCACGCCTCCGCCAGCTCCGCTCCGCCGCCCACGCCGAACGCGCGGGCCCCCGCGCCGCGCACCCGGTGGGCCAGGGCGACGGTGCCCGGCAGCGTCGGCCCGGAGTCGGCGGCGACCAGCAGCGCCGGGGTCTGCGCGTCGACGACCGCGATCGGGCCGTGCAGCAGGTCGGCGTAGGACAGCCCCATGGCGTGCAGGTAGCACGCCTCCTTGATCTTCAGCGCCAGCTCCAGCGCGGTCCCGAACGCGATTCCACGTCCGGAGACCACCGTACCCGGGACCTTCGCCAGCTCCTCGACGATCTCCGGCAGCGCGGGCGAGGCCTCGGTCAGCGCGATCATCCGGGCGACCTCGTCGGGGACGCGGCGCAGGTCGTCCTCGGCGACCTGGGCGCCGAGCCCGAGGCCGAGCACCGACAGCGCGGCGAGCTGCGTCGTGTAGGTCTTGGTCGCCGGCACGGCGATCTCGGCGCCCGCCTGCGTGACCAGGGCGACCTCGGCGGCCTCGGCGAGCGGCGACCCGGCGCCGTTGGTGACCGCGACCGTCCGGGCGCCGCAGTCGCGCGCCCAGTCGAGCGTCTCGACGATCTCCTCGGTCTTGCCGGACTGGCTGATCGCCACGGCCAGCACGCCGGACAGGTCCAGCCGGCGGCGGTAGGCGGTCGCGATGGACGGCGCGGCGAGCGTGGCCAGCCGCCCGGCGTGCGCCTCCACCAGGTAGCGCCCGTACACCGCGGCGTTGTCGGACGACCCGCGCGCGATGAACAGCACCTGCCGCGTCTCCCGCGCCAGCGCCCCGACGTCGGCGACGCGCGGGAGGAGCGCGTCGATCGTCCGGCGCAGCGCGTCCGGCTGCTCACCGATCTCGGCGCGCATCTGACTGGTCATGATCCCCCTCCGAAGACTTCCTGCCCGTTGATCCAGGTCGCAAGCGCCCGGTGGTCCGGCCCCAGCCAGACCAGGTCGGCCGCGGCGCCGGGGGCGATCCGGCCGAGGTCCGGCCGGCCGGCGAGGTCGGCCGGGACCCGGGTCGCGGCGTCGACCGCGTCGGCCGGGTCGACGCCGAGCGCGATCGCGTTGCCGACCGCCTCGTCCAGCCGGAGGCCGGATCCGGCGATGGTGCCGTCGGCGCGCAGCGGCGGGCCCTGCTCGGGCATGGTGATGGGCTCGCCGCCGAGGTCGTAGGTGCCGGGCGGCATCCCGGCTGCCGAGGCCGCGTCGGTGACGAGCACGACCCGTCCCGCCGCGGCCCGCAGCACCAGCGTCGCCACCTCGGGGCCGACGTGGTGCAGGTCGAGGATGAGACCGGGGCTCAGCCGCTCGTCGATGAGGGCCTGCACGGCCACGCCCGGGTCGCGGTGGTGGACGCCGGTCTGCGCGTTGAAGATGTGGGTGACCTTGCGTGCGCCGGCGTCGGCCGCGGCGGCGACCTGCGCGGCGGTGGCGTCGCTGTGCCCGACGCTGACCAGCACGCCCGCCGCGGTCAGGGTGCGGATCGCCTCCAGGGCGCCGTCCCGCTCGGGGGCGAGGGTGACCAGCTTGACCAGGCCCGTCTCCAGCAGTGTCGCGATGTCGGCGGGCGCGGGGTCGGTGAGATGCGCGGCGTTGTGCGCGCCCTTGCGCTTCTCCGACAGGAACGGGCCTTCGAGGTGGACGCCGAGGACGCGGGCCCCGGGCGGCAGGTCCGGCAGCAGGTCGCGGGTGCGGAGGAGCGCCTCGGCCTGCGCGCGCACCGGGGCCGTGATGAAGGTGGGGAGGAACGCGGTCACGCCGGTCTCGGGCAGGCGGGAGACGACGGTGTGCCAGGCGGCGGCGTCGGCGTCCACCATGTCGTGCCCGAAGTACCCGTTCACCTGGAGGTCGACGAGGCCGGGCGCGAGGAGGCCCTCGGGGAGGTGGACGTCGGGCGCGCCCTCCGGACGCCCTTCTCCGGCCTCGACGATCACCCCGTCCGCGACGCGGACGTAGCCCGGGGACACGACGCGGTGCGGGCCGGCCGCCGGGGTGAGGACCATCTGTTCGGCCGTGATCAGCAGTGATGCCATGGGGGCGCGCTCTCTGTGACGCGATGATCGCGGGTGGGGTTCCTCCGGATAGCAACTGGTCTAGTCCGGACTAGACCAGTACGCACCATACTCCACGAATCGGAGGGAGATGAAGACGCGGGGCGAAACTTCGTCCGACGCGGGAGCGCCGCGGGAGTTCCGGCAGCCGGAACACGGGGAAGGGAGCCGGAAATGGTCAGGAACCGGGGTCGGAACCGGAGGCAGCGTCCGGCACGGGGTACCTGACCTGCGGTTTTGTCGATCTTGACGTCGCCGGCGCGTGATCGAGCCGTTACGGATTCGTGCATTGACATGTCTTTCGGAGCTGTGGTCTAGTCCGGCCTAGACCAGTACGAACCAAATCGAATACCGTCGAACGACCGACCAGCCCACCCATCCGTCGAAACCCGGCGAATCCCATCGATCCGGCCACCGGCCATCGAGGAAACCCCCGTGACGACCATCGACCCGCACAGTCCGGTACCGAAGTACTTCCAGCTCCGCGCGATCCTGCTCGACCTCATCGAGAGCGCGGAACTGCCCGTCGACGCCCCGATCCCCTCGGAGCGCGAGCTGTGCGTCCGGTACCGGCTGTCCCGCATGACCGTCCGGCAGGGCGTCGACCAGCTGGTGTCCGAGGGGCGGCTCTACCGCGTCCCCGGCAAGGGCACCTTCGTCGCCCGGCCAAAGATCGAGATGCCGCTGCGGCTCGTCTCGTTCACCGAGGACATGCTGGCCCGGGGGCTGCGGCCCGGGGCCGTCGACCTGGACCGGCGCACGGTCCCGGCCGACGCGCGGCTCGCCAGGATCTTCGACGTCGAGCCGGGCACGCAGATCCACGTCATCGAGCGGCTGCGCACCGCCGACGGGGAACCCATGGCACTCGAACGCGCGCATATCCTGGCCTCGCTCGCGCCCGACCTGCTCGATCGCAGGCTCGCGGACCGCTCCCTCTACGGCGTCCTCGAAGCGGTCTACGGGCTCGTCTTCGACGCGGGCGACCAGACCATCGACGCCAGCCTGGCCGACGCCGCCGACGCCAGGCACCTGCAGATCGCCCGGGGCAGTGCCGTGCTGCTCCTGCAACGGCGCTCCTACACCGGAGGAGTGTGCGCCGAGCTGGGCGTGTCGACCTACAGGGCGGACCGCTACCAGATCCACACGGCGCTCGGAAATCCCCCGCCGCACTCCTGAAACCCCTGAGGAGGAACCTCGCGATGACTGCGACAACAGTGGACTCCGCGCCGCGCCGAGGGTCGAGCGCCCTCGCGGTGCTGCAGCGCATCGGCCGCAGCCTGATGCTGCCGATCGCCGTGCTGCCCGCCGCCGCGCTGCTGCTCCGGTTCGGCCAGCCCGACATGCTCGGCGCGGACGGCCTCGGCTGGGACCGCGTCGCCGAGGTCGTCGGCGGCGCGGGCCAGGCCCTGTTCAGCTACCTGCCGCTGCTGTTCGCGGTCGGCGTGGCGATCGGGTTCGCCCGCAAGTCCGACGGGTCCACCGCGCTCGCCGCCGTGGTCGGATACCTGGTGTTCGACCAGGTATCCAAGATCATGTTCTCGCACAGCGACGAGCTCAAGGGCAACGTGCTGATCACCAAGGTGGTGGACGGGGCGCCCAAGGAGGTCATCGACTTCGGGGCCAAGAACCCCACCGACGTGCTCGGCGGCATCCTCATCGGCGTCGTCGCCGCGCTGCTCTACCAGCGCTTCTACCGGGTGAAGCTGCCCACCTACCTGGCGTTCTTCGGCGGCCGCCGGTTCGTCCCGATCATCACGGCGGTCGCCGCCCTGGTGCTCGGCGTCCTGGTCGGCTTCATCTGGCCGGTGTTCGGCAGCTGGCTGACCGACTTCGGCAACTGGATCACCGGCGCGGGCGCCGCCGGCGCCGGCATCTACGGCGTCATCAACCGCCTGCTGCTGCCGTTCGGCCTGCACCACATCCCGAACTCGCTGATCTGGTTCGTGTTCGGCTCCTACAACGGCCCGGACGGCACCGTGCACGGCGAGATCAACCGGTACCTGGCCGGCGACCCGCACGCGGGCGGCTTCCTCGCCGGGTTCTTCCCCGTCCTGATGTTCGGCCTGCCCGGCGCGGCCCTCGCCATCTGGCGCGCCGCTCCCCCGCACCGCCGCCCCGCGGTCGGCGGCATCATGATCTCCGCCGCGCTCACCGCGTTCGTCACCGGCGTCACCGAGCCGATCGAGTTCGCGTTCATGTTCGTCGCGCCCGTCCTGTACGGGGTGCACGTCGTCCTCACCGGCATCTCGATGGCGGTCCTGGAGGCGGCCGGAGCCCAGCTCGGCTTCGGCTTCTCCGCGGGCGGCATCGACCTGCTGCTGAACGCCTCGAAGGACAACACCAAGGGCCTGTGGCTCATCCTCGGCATGGGCGTCCTGTACTTCTTCCTGTACTACTTCATCTTCAAGTTCCTGATCACGAAGTTCAACTTCGCGACCCCGGGCCGCGAACCCGAGGACGAGGAGTCGACGGCCGTCGACGCGGGCGCCGACCCCGAGCTCGCGGGCGGGAAGAAGAAGAGGAACCGCAAGGGCACCGCCGAGCCGCAGGACTCCGCGGCGGGCTGAGCCCTCCCCCCGAGTCCCGGGCCCCCGCACCCCGGGACTCGCTCCCGAAGGCGGCGGGACGCGCTTCGCGTCCCGCCGCCTTTCCCATTCCCGTTACGGGAGCGGCCGTAAGCGGTCAGGACGTATTTTCCACAAGCTTCGTGACTCCTGTTTCAAAAAGCGATTCAGGAGGTTTCATGGTGCGTCCGGTCAGAAGCGGGGCGGTTCGGTTCGTCAGTTATCGCCCGTCCCCCGCCGTGCACGGAGCGTTGGCGCTGCGCCCCGCAGCGGGGCCCGCGCCGCAGGGCCCGGGGCTGCGGCTGGTCCGTCCGGCGGCCGGGGAGGACGCGGAGGTCCAGGCCGTCGCGGAGGCGGCCGGTCGGCTCGCCGTGGAGGTCCTGGCGGGGACGCGGCCGCCGCACCAGCTGTCGCTCGTGGCCGTCCCGGCGGTCTGCCGGGAGATCGCCGCCCAGCTCGGCCCGGGGACGCGCCGGGGGCGGATCGTCCCGCCGAAGGTCCTGTCGACGCGCTCGCAGCGGCCGGCGCCCGACGTCGCCGAGGCGGTCGCCCTGGTCGTCGTGGCGGGACGCGTCCACGCGCTGGCGCTGCGGCTGGAGCACGCGAGGGGCCGGTGGCGCTGCACGGCGCTGGAGACGACCGCGCCCTGACGGCCGTGACGCGGCCTGGGACGCGTGGAGGGCCCTGACACGCGCGAAGCGGCCCTGACATGCGGAAGCGGCCTCCCGAGGCTTCGGGAGGCCGCTTCCGCGCGTCCTGCTCGTGCTCGCCGGCGCCCTACTTGGCCTTGCTGCGCGGGTCGCCGTGGCAGCGCTTGAACTTCTTGCCGGAACCGCAGGGGCACGGGTCGTTGCGGTTGACGCCCGCGTACTCGTCCGCGGTCTCCTCGCTGTGGTGCTCGACGCCGCCCTCGCCGTCGACGGTCGGGGCCGAGTACTCCAGCTTCTTCGGGCGCTTGGGCTGGTCGAGGCCCTTCGCCTTGATCGAGACGGCCTCCTCGGCCTCCTCGACGTCGGCCTCCTCGGCCTTCTCCATGTCCACCGCGGGGGCGGACTCGGCGACCGCCACCGGCTCGGCGCCCACGACCGGGGTCTCCGGCTGCTCCTCCACCTCGACCTCGAGGTTGAAGAGGTAGCCGACCGACTCCTCCTTGATGCCGTCGAGCATCGCGTTGAACATGTCGTAGCCCTCGCGCTGGTACTCCACCAGCGGGTCGCGCTGCGCCATGGCCCGCAGGCCGATGCCCTCCTGGAGGTAGTCCATCTCGTAGAGGTGCTCGCGCCACTTGCGGTCCAGCACCGACAGCACGACGCGGCGCTCCAGCTCGCGCATGACCTCCGCGCCGAGCTCCTCCTCGCGCTTGTCGTACGCCGCCAGGGCGTCCTCGCGGATCTTCTCGGCGAGGGTCTCGGCGTCCAGGCCGGAGATGTCGCCGCCGATGTCCTCGACCAGCTCGTCCACCGTCAGCGAGATCGGGTAGAGCTGCTTGAACGCCTTCCACAGCTTGTCGAGGTCCCACTCCTCGGCGAAGCCCTCGCCGGTGGCGCCCGCGACGTAGCCGGCGACGACCTCGTCGATCATCCGGCGGACCTGGTCGTGCAGGTCCTCGCCCTCCAGCACCTTGCGGCGCTCGGCGTAGATGACCTTGCGCTGCCGGTTCAGCACCTCGTCGTACTTCAAGACGTTCTTGCGCATCTCGAAGTTCTGCTGCTCGACCTGGCTCTGCGCCGACTTGATCGCGTTGGAGACGATCTTGGACTCGATCGGCACGTCGTCCGGGATGTTCAGCCGGGTCATGATCGACTCGACGCGGGCCGAGTTGAACAGCCGCATCAGGTCGTCCTCCAGCGAGAGGTAGAACCGGGACTCGCCCGGGTCTCCCTGCCGGCCGGAGCGCCCGCGCAGCTGGTTGTCGATGCGCCGCGACTCGTGCCGCTCGGTCGCCAGGACGTACAGGCCGCCGACGTCGACGACCTCCTCGTGCTCGCCCTTGACGTCCTCCTTGGCCTTCTCCAGCGCCTCGGGCCAGGCGGCCTCGTACTCCTCGGGCGTCTCCAGCGGCGACAGCCCGCGCTGGTGCAGCGCCAGGTCGGCGCGGAAGTCGGGGTTGCCGCCGAGCATGATGTCGGTGCCGCGGCCCGCCATGTTCGTCGCGACGGTGACGCCGCCCTTGCGGCCCGCCTCCGCGACGATCGCCGACTCCTGCTCGTGGTGCTTGGCGTTCAGCACCGCGTGCGGGATGCCGCGCCGCTTGAGCATCTTGCTCAGCCGCTCGGACTTCTCCACCGACGTCGTGCCGACCAGGACCGGCTGGCCCTTCTCGTGCCGCTCGGCGATGTCGTCGACCACGGCCTCGAACTTGGCCTGCTCGGTCTTGTAGACGACGTCCGCGACGTCCTGGCGGATCATCGGCTTGTTCGTCGGGATCGGCACCACGCCGATCTTGTACGTCTTGTTGAACTCCGCCGCCTCGGTGTCGGCGGTGCCGGTCATGCCGGACAGCTTGTTGTAGAGGCGGAAGTAGTTCTGCAGGGTGATCGTGGCGAGCGTCTGGTTCTCGTCCTTGATCGCCACGCCCTCCTTGGCCTCGATGGCCTGGTGCATGCCCTCGTTGTAGCGGCGGCCGTGGAGGATGCGGCCGGTGAACTCGTCCACGATCAGGACCTCGCCGTTCATGACGACGTAGTCCTTGTCGCGCTTGTAGAGCTCCTTGGCCTTCAGGGCGTTGTTGAGGAAGCTCACCAGCGGCGTGTTGACCGAGTCGTAGAGGTTGTCGATGCCGAGCCAGTCCTCGACCTTCTCCACGCCGGCCTCGGTGACGCCGACCGTCCGCTTCTTCTCGTTGACCTCGTAGTCGCCGGGCCCGTACTCGTCGACCTGCCCGGCCGTGCTGACCAGCTCGGCGCGCTTCAGCCGCGGGACGATCTTGGCGAACTCCGAGTACCACTTGGAGTTCTGCTCGGCCGGACCGGAGATGATCAGCGGGGTGCGGGCCTCGTCGATGAGGATCGAGTCGACCTCGTCCACGATCGCGAAGTTGTGGCCGCGCTGGACGCACTCCTCCAGGCTCCACGCCATGTTGTCGCGCAGGTAGTCGAACCCGAACTCGTTGTTCGTCCCGTAGGTGATGTCGGCGTTGTAGGCCGCCCGGCGCTCGTCCGGGGTCATCTGCGGGAGGATGACGCCGACCTCGAGGCCGAGGAACTGGTGGATGCGGCCCATCCACTCGGCGTCGCGCTTGGCCAGGTAGTCGTTCACCGTGACCACGTGGACGCCCTCGCCCGACAGGGCGTTCAGGTAGGCGGGGAGCACACAGGTCAGGGTCTTGCCCTCACCCGTCTTCATCTCGGCGATGTTGCCGAGGTGCAGCGCCGCGCCGCCCATCACCTGGACGTCGTAGTGGCGCTGGCCGAGCACGCGCTTGGCGGCTTCGCGTGCGGTCGCGAACGCCTCGGGCAGCAGCTCGTCCAGGGACTCGCCGTCGGCGAGGCGCTCCCGGTACTTGTCGGTCAGCTCGCGCAACTCGGCGTCGCTCATCTCGAGGAAGTCCTCCTCGATCGAGTTGACCTGATCCGCGAGCTTCTTGAGCTTGCGCAGAGTTTTTCCCTCGCCCGCACGAAGGATCTTGTCGATGACTGGCGGCACTCTCGAAGGCTCCTTGCAGATCGTGGGTCACCGCTCCAGGCGGCGCGCACACCACACGTACGATGCCCATCGTAGGCGAGACCCAGAATGGTCTAGGTCACTCCGGAGCGCAATCCACAGAGCACCCCGTTTGACTTTCGGGGCCCCGGAGAAGATGTCTCACACCTCAGGAGGGAGCCGCTATGTCTGAAGAGTCGCACGGTTCGCACGCCGGCAGGCCGAGTTCGTGGATCGCCGTCGCCGTCATCTTCGCCGGTTTCGTGGTAGGCGGCGTCGGCCTCTGCCTGGGCCCCCTGTGGGTCATGTTCTGGGCCGGCGCAGGCATCGTCGTGCTCGGCATGCTCGTCAGCTGGGTCGTCCACCTGTTCTCCGACGTCGTCGTGGACGCGCCTCGCGTCATCCCCGAGATCGTCGACTACTCGCTGTTCGGATCCCACTCCGACAAGCGGCGCGGCGGCAAGTCCGGCGAGGTCCTGGACACCCCCGTGGCCACCGACACCCAGCAGGCCCCCCACGGCTGACCTCCCCGCCCCAGACCCCGAAAGCCGCCCCCGACCACAACCCGGCGGGCGGCTTCCTGCTTCCCTCCCCACCTTGAGCAGAAGGTGACAAACCGAGGCGGCAGGGCTCGGAAGACGACCACGAAGTCAAGGCGACCACCAGGTTCCCCAACGCACGGCCCGGCCCTCGTCCCCGAGCAGGGCCCCAGGCCACTTTGGCCGCAAGGCGGCTCTGAGGGTTAAGGCGACTCTCCGGATTTCCGTCGCTTTCGCCGTACTCCCACCCGCCCGGCGGAGACGGACACCCCAGGGGCAGGGCTCAGACGACGGCTGCGGACGCCTGGACGACCTCCCGTCCCAGCGCGCCACCGTCCTCCCGGAGCACCCCCGAGCAGCGATAAGCCACCCCACGGGGTGCTCAGGAGGTGGCTGCGGGTGCTTGGGCGGCTTCTCTTTGCAGGTGTGCCGCTGTTCCCGTGGAGGGGCTCTGAGCAGGGATTGAGCGGGCTCAGGGGGCCGCTCAGGAGGGGGCTGTCTCGGTCAGGGCGGTTTTGAGGAGGGTGGGGGGCAGGGTGGTGCGCTCTACGCGAACGTCGTCGCAGCCGACCCAGGACGCGGCGCGCCACAGGGCTGTGGCGAGGGCCGTCGTCGACGATTCCGTTCGGGCGGCGGTGCGGGTCGCCCACGGTTCCATGGACACCTGGCGGGCGATGAGTGTGCGGCCCTCCCTCGCGGGGTCGACGCGTCCGATGAGGCGCCCGCCGGCCAGGAGCGGCATCGCGAAGTAGCCGTGGACGCGCTTGGCCTTCGGGACGTACGCCTCCAGGCGGTGGTCGAAGCCGAAGACGCGCGAGGCGCGGGCGCGGTCCCAGACGAGGGAGTCGAAGGGCGAGAGCAGCGCGGTGGCGTGCCTGCCCTTGGGCGGTGAGGCCAGCGCGGCGGGGTCGGCCCAGGCGCGCTGGGTCCATCCGGCGACCTCGACAGGGACGAGCCCGGCCGCCTCGACCACGCGGTCGACCTGGTCCTGCTTGATCCGGTAGTAGTCGGCGAGGTCGCCGCGGGTGGCCACGCCGAGGGCCCGTCCCGCGCGGGCGACGAGGGCGGTCAGGCAGGTGTCGTCGTCGAGGTCCTGCGCGAGGAGTGCGGTGGGGACGGCCCGTTCGGCGAGGTCGTACACGCGGCGCCAGCCGACCCGCTCGACGCAGACGACCTCGCCGATGTCCAGCAGCCACTCGATGCCGATCTTGTGGTCGCTCCAGTCCCACCAGTCGGCGCTCGCCTTGGCGCCGCCGAGCTCCTTGGTGGTGAGGGGGCCGTCCGCGCCGAGCCGGGCGCGGATCTCCTCGCAGACGCCTTCGGGGACCTTGTGCCAGCGCCAGCCGCGGCGCAGGTACGCGCGGCGCCGGAACGCGAACAGCGGCCAGTCGGCCATGGGCAGGATCGAGGCGGCGTGCGCCCAGTACTCGAACGTCCCGCCGGTGGCGGAGCCGGGCTTCGCGGAGCGGCGGGAGCTGACGGCCTGCCCGCCCCAGTAGGCGGCCTCGATCTTGTCGCGCCCGACCGGGCCGAGGCGTGCGTAGGGCACCAGCTCGTGGGACCGTGCCAGCACCGAGATCGTGTCGAGCTGGACGGCGCCGAGCCGTTCCAGCATCGCCGGCACGCCCCCCTTCGGACGCGCCCCCAGGAAGCCCTGGGCGCGCAGCTGGAGCCGTCGTGCCTCGTCCGCGCTGAGTTCCACCACGGCGGCGATGCTACGACACAACACCGACAAACCCGGATTGCCGGTCGCCCCGGGTCAGGTGATCTCCAGGAGTTTCTCGCGGACGGCGTAGACGACGGCCTCCATGCGGGAGTGGAGCTGGAGCTTCTCCAGGATGTTGCGCACGTGGTTCTTCACCGTGTTCTCGGAGATGAACAGCTCCCGCGCGATCTCGCGGTTGCCCAGGCCGCGCGCGACGAGCCGCAGCACCTCCATCTCGCGCTCGGTGAGGCGGGGCGCGGGGACCTGCTGGGTGCGCTCCTCGCTGCGCTTGGCCAGCGAGGCGAACTCGGTGATGAGCTTGGACGCCATCGACGGGCTGATCAGCGACTGGCCGCCGTGCACGGCGCGGACGGCCTGCGGGACCTCGTCGATCGAGATCTCCTTGAGCAGGTAGCCGCTGGCGCCGGCCTTGATCGCCTCGAAGAGGTCCTCCTCCTCGTCGCTGATGGTCAGCATGACGATCTTCGCGCTGGGCGCGGCCTCCTTGATCGCGGTGCAGGCCTCGATGCCGCTGCGGCGCGGCATCCGGATGTCCATGAGGACGACGTCGGGCAGCAGGTCGCCGGCCATCTCCACGGCCTGCTGGCCGTCGCCGCCCTCGCCGATGACCTCGATGTCGTCCTCGCCCTGGAGGACCATCTCCAGGCCGCGGCGGAAGAGCGCGTGGTCGTCGACGATGAGCACGCGGATGGGGTCTGCCGATCCGGACGGGGCTGCCGCCTCCCGGCCGGCGGGGGCGGTGCCGGCGCCTGCCTGACGGGGTACCGCCGCGGCGTCGCGAGGCTCGGGATTCTCGCTCACCAGAGTCGCGGCGTGGAGGAGACGCCGCTTCCCCCCTTCACTATTCAGCGATATGGAACTGCCGGAGGGTCGTTCTCCGACGGGTCGTCCTCGGGAACCTACGGGGTCCGGGGACGAACCCGGGGGATTTCGGACCGGGGTGTCTCCCGGTCAACCGCCGCGCGCCCCGGGAGGTTCCCGGGACGCGCCGCGTCGCGGATCGGCTGATGCGCCTTTTCAGATCATGACATGGTTCGGGCGGTGACGTGACGCGAGTGCCGCATCACTCTTCGACGAGCCTGATGACTCCGTAGTCCCAGCCTCGCCTCCGGTAGACGACCGAGGGGTGCCCCGTGGACTTGTCGCGGTACAGGAAGAAGTCGTGGCCGACGAGTTCCATCTCGAAAAGGGCCTGCTCGATGCCCATCGGCTCGGCCTGGTGGAACTTCTCGCGGACGACCAGGGGGCCGTCGCCGTCCATGGGGATGGGGACGAGGTTCTCCTCTTGCGAGACCGCCACGGTCTCGGCCTCCGCCTCGGCTTCCACGGGCGGTGCGGCCGGCGCGGCGGGCTCGGGCGCCACGGCGGGGAGCGCCTCGGGGAGCGTCTCCATCGTGGCGAGCTTGGCGCGGCCCTTGCCGCCGTGGTTCTTCGCGCCGTGGCCCTTGCGCCGCTCCGAGTCGCGGCGGAGCCGCGACTCCAGCTTGTCCAGCGCCAGGTCGAGGGCTCCGTAGCGGTCGTCGGCGGCGGCCTCGGCCCGGATCACCGGGCCGCGGGAGCGGATCGTGAGCTCCACTCGCTCGCGCTGGTCGGCAAGGCGCGGGTTGCGTTCCTCTGAGACCTCCACGTCCACGCGGATGACCTTCTGGTCGAGCCGCTCGATCTTGGCGAGTTTGCTGTCGACGTGCCGACGGAACCTGTCGTTGACGTCGGTGTGCCGGCCCCTCACGGTGATGTTCACGTGGGACCCCCCTTCTCCCGGTTGCGATTCATGCCCGTTCCGGGACCCCTGACAGCCCCGGACGGGTACCACAGGACGGTGGGTCGCACCCGCCCGGCCGACCTGGTCTTCGTCCCCACATCCGCCTGCTGAGGGGCTCGCGGCGCTTTCGCCACTACTGCCCTTCTCCCGTTACGGGGGATGTCGGATCCCACGACGGGGCAGGACTTACCTCTAAGGCGCACCGTGATCGGTCGACGAGAAGTCGCCTTACGTGGGCCGTTTCGCCTGCGCCTGGCATCGGCTAGCCGGATCGTCTGCCATGCCCCTGACGGGCACTGCGATCCAACGCAACCACGGACCCGGGCGGGTGCCATGTCAGGAACGCTAACCCCTTACGCCACGAATGTCAGGGGGGTGCGGCGAGGAAAAACTCACTGACCGTCATCGTTGACTGCCTCAGCGGGGTCTTCACCCGCCTCTCCGGGACCCCGTCACGGACGCGAAACCCTTGTGTGCGCGCCGTTCACGGGCCTGACGCCCGCCCAGGTCAGCCGGGACTGGCCCCTCGGTAAGTTTCCGAAATCTCTGCCGCCCCATGTCCACATGTGACTCGATTAACTTCACACTGTCCCCCTACACCACACAGGTCCGACAACTCCCACTACACCGCGTCACCAGAGCCGGTGCCGGGACGTTGCCGCGATGGTGGCCGCTCCGGTCACGTCGGCGCCGGCCTCCCGCAGAGCTCGCGCGGCCTCGGCCAGGGACGCGCCCGTCGTGACCACGTCGTCCACCAGGACGACGCGGCGCCCGGCGACCTCGGCGCGCACCTCGATGGCTCCCGCGAGGTTGGCGGCCCGCTCCCTGGCCGAGAGCCCGGCCTGGTCGGCGACACGCCCCCGCTGCCGCAGGGCGCCGAGCGCGGTCACGGGGACACCGCTCGCGCGCAGCCGCCGCACCGCGACGTCCACCGTCCCCCGCAGGGGGTCATGGCCGCGCCGCCGCACGGCTCTTCGCCCCGACGGCACCCACACCACCACCGGCGGCCCAGGGCCGGACGGCAGGGCCGCATGGACGGCCGTCGCCAGAGCCTCCCCGAGAGGGACGGCGAGCGCCGCGCGGCCGCGCTCCTTGTAGGAGGCCAGGATCGTGCGGAGCGGGCCCTCATAGGCCGCCACGGTCCACGGAGGGGGCACCCCGGCGGGCGCCTGCCCCGCCGGGCGCGCCTCCGCCCGCAGCGGACGCGCGCACGCGTCGCACAGCAACCCGGGCTGATGCCCGCACCCGGCACAGCGTTGCGGAAGCAGCAGGTCGATCAGATCAGCGAGAGCACTCATGCCCTCGACGATGCCGGGCCCGCCCGTCCGCCACCCCGCACTCCCCGAACTGTGGATAACTCTCAGTGACAACGAACGCCGCCAAACGATCAACACACCGCCCCTCCCTTCGGCGTGTCGCCCCTGCCCCCAAACCGGGCCCCCGGGCAAGAGGAGCGGCAAGCCTTCGGCCGTCTCCTCCAGGCGCTCAGCGGGCGATTCGCGCCTCGTGGCGCGGTACGGCCCGGCCCGAGCGGCCGCCTCGGCTAAGAAGGCGGGCAGTTCTTCGGCCGTCGCGTCCAGCGCTCGGCAGGACGATGCCTGCGGCCATCCAGGCAGGAGAGCGGGCAAGCCGTGGGGCGTTGCGTCCAGGCGCTCAGCGGGCGATTCGCGCCTCGTGGCGCGGTACCGCCCGGGTCGAGGCGGTCGGCCGGGCTGAGAGGGTGGGCAGTGTCTTCCAGGGGGTCGGGGGGGGTGGGGATGCCGCTTTGGTGGGGCCTGGGGGTCAGCCTGGGTAGGAGGGGTCCTTGGCAGGTGTGGGGCAGATCCAGGGGCTGTAGGAGTTGCTCGGGGAGCGCTGGCGGCAGACCTGGTCCTTGCCGGACGAGCGGGTTCCGATGAGGATCGGGGCGCCGGGGGCGGCGGCGATCGTGCGGGGTTCGCCCAGGGAGCCGACGCCCAGGGACGTGATGGCGCTGCCGCTGATCGGCATCAGGAACGGGAGGGTCTGCGAGTCGCGCTTGGCGCGGCCCAGGACGGCGAGGGTGCCGTAGTCGCGCCAGGCGAGGTCGACGGCGTCCTGGAGCTCGGAGCTCACGGGCAGGAACGAGCCGACGTCCAGGGCCCCCCCGGAGGACTGGACTATGCGCCCCACCTGGACCTGGGGGCGCCCGTCCACGCGGGCGATCACGGCGGCGCGGACGCCGTCGCGGGCCATGCGGAAGGCGAGGACCTCGCGGCCGCCCAGGCCCCAGTGGGCGGCGCGGACGGGCGGTTTGCCGCGCCGGCGCACCCAGAGCGAGGACTCGTTCTTCTTCGTCTCCACGACCCACAGGGTGCCGTCGTGGCTCCAGGTCGGCGCGGTGAACCGGGCCCCGGGGCGCGCGGTCAGCAGGACGCGGGGCGCGGGCTGGCCGGTGACGGGGGCGGCGACCAGGACCTGGCTCTCGTCGGCGCTCAGGCCGGCGAACTCCTGGTGGTCGGGGGCGACGGCGGGACGGGTGAGGCGGCCGGCGGCGCCGGTCACCACGGGCTGGGCTCGGTCGCTCTCCAGGGTGCCGAGGAAGCCGGAGGGGCCGACGACGTAGGCGCTCTGCTGGACTCCCTCGCTGGGCACCTGGCCGTCGGGCGAGTTGCCCTCCCACCCGTTCACGGGCTGCGTGGCGCCCGTGCCGTCGGGCGCGACGGTCCGGCCCTCGATCGACAGCCGCCATGACTTGATCTCCGAGAGCTGCCGCATCGTCCACGAGAGCTGCGCCGACATCCGCTCGACGTCGCCGCCGCGGGCCTGGCCCGTGAGGTCGACGGTCGCGACGTCCTTGTCGATCTGCACGCTGCGGCGGAGGCGGGTGCCCTCCGGGAAGGCGGTGTCGACCGCGCCGTTCAGCCAGGAGGTCGGGCCGGTCAGCAGGGCCTGGACGAGCTGGGTGGGCAGCGTCTGCCGGTTCACGACCGGCAGGAAGACGCCGTTCGGGACGAGGGTGCGCCGGTCGGGCGCGAAGAAGTACAGGTTGACGGTGCGCATGGCGCGCTCGACGTCGTCCTTGGTGAGCAGCAGGCCGGCCTTGTCGTCGCCGGGCAGGCCGGCGATGCGCCAGACGCCCTGCGGCGTCCTGGTGAGCTGGAACGTGGCGTCGAGCGCCTTCGGGGAGGCGGTGTACTGGCCGTCGGCGGTGATCGTGCCGAGTTCCTCGCCGGTGACGCGGACGGTCGCCTGGTTCCCGGACGACTTGATCACGTGCGGGTCGGTGATGCGGCTCGCCAGCACGGTCACGAAGGGCCGCAGGCCGGGGTTCCAGGACGTCTGGCCGGACAGGTACTGCTTGGCGACCTTGTGGCCGTCGTCGAAGCTCGCGGACGCGGCGAGGAAGCCGGAGACGATCTGGGCGGGGCCCCACTCGGGCCGCGGCTTCACCGGGATCAGCCGGACGTAGGGGTCGTCGACGCGCTCGGCGCGCTCGGCGGGCTTGCCGGAGACGACCTGGCCGCCGCTCGGGACGTTCGCGCAGCCGGCGCCGCCGAGGACCAGCACGGCGACGGCGAGCAGGCACGTGAGCCGCCGGGTTCCGGCGCAGGGGCTCATTCGCCGGCCTCCAGCTCCGCGAACAGCGGGCGGGCGTCACCGGCCCCCGGAGGGACGAGCGGCAGCGGCGAGCCCCGCAGCTCGGCCCCGGCCACGCGCGGCAGCGAGAGGCGGAACTGGGAGCCCGCGCCGGGCTCTCCCCACGCCTGGAGCCAGCCGCCGTGCAGCTGCGCGTCCTCCCGGGAGATCGAGAGGCCGAGCCCGGTGCCGCCGGTGGTGCGGGCGCGGGCCGGGTCGGCGCGCCAGAAGCGGTCGAAGACCATCTGCCCCTCCCCCGGTTTCAACCCGACCCCGTGGTCGCGGACGGCGACGGCGACGGCGTCGCGGTCGGCGCCCACGGAGACGACGATGTCCTCGCCGTCGCCGTGCTCGACGGCGTTGACGAGCAGGTTGCGCAGGATGCGCTCGACGCGGCGGCGGTCGACCTCGGCCATGCAGGGCTCGCCCGGCAGCTGCAGGATGACCTTGCTGCCCTTGCGCTCGGCGAGGCCCTGGATGTCGCCGACGACGCGCAGCACGAGGTCGCGCATGTCGAGGGACTCGGCGTCGAGCGTCGCGGCGCCGGCGTCGTGGCGGCTGATCTCCAGCAGGTCGGCCAGGAGCGACTCGAACCGTTCCAGCTGGCTCTGCAGCAGCTCCGCGGACCGCCCGACCGACGGGTCGGAGAAGCCGTCGCGGTTCTCGTAGAGCATGTCGGCCGCGATCCTGATCGTGGTCAGGGGCGTGCGCAGCTCGTGGGAGACGTCCGAGACGAACTGGCGCTGCACCTGCGACAGGTCCTCCAGCTCGCCGATCTTCTCCTGGAGGTTGGCGGCCATGTCGTTGAAGGAGCGGGCGAGCCGGGCCAGGTCGTCCTCGCCGCGGACCCGCATGCGCTCTTCGAGGCGTCCGGCGGCGAGCCGCTGCGCGCCCTGGGCCGCGAGCCGCACCGGGATGACGACCTGCCGGGTGACCAGCGACGCGATCGCGGCCAGAAGCAGCACCAGGACGATGCCCACTCCGGCGAGGGAGCGGCTGACGTTGGTGAGGGTCTGCTGCTCCTGCGTCAGCGGGAACAGGTAGTACAGCTCGAACTGGCCGGTCTTGCCGCCGACGATGAGGCCGCGCTCGTCCGAGCGGTCGCCGACGTAGGAGAGCTTGCCGTAGGTGTAGGCGCGGGACCCGGCGGGCGCGTTCTTCAACTCCTCGCGGAGCCGCTTGGGGACGCTCTCCTGGCGCAGCTCGTTGGTGGTGTAGCCGTCGAAGTACTGCTCGGTGGTGTCGCGGATGTAGACCTCGTAGAGCCCGGAGGGCCCGCTGCGGGCCTTGAGCCGGTCGATCGTCGAGTTCAGCCTGCTGCCGTCCCCCGTGGAGTTGCCCAGGTCGCGCTGGACCTGCGCCAGGCCGTCGTCCAGCTGGAGACGGGCCGCCTTGACCTTGCCGTCCATCAGCGCGGACGACACCTGCTGCATGAGGAAGGCGCCCAGGATCGCCACCACGATCGCCGAGATGAACAGGGTGGACGTGACGACGCGGACCTGGATCGACCGGCGCCAGCGCAGGTAGCCGGCGCGGGCGGCGCCCTGCAGGACGCGGCGGACCGCGCCCAGCCCGCACCGGACGAACCGCTTCGCCCTCCTCATGTCGACGTTCATGGGAGGTCCGCGAGGCGGCGCGGCGGTCCGGACGGGCGCGGGTCGGTCATGGGCGTGTCACGGCGGCGGGACGGCGTCAGGCCGGGCCGGCCTTGTAGCCGACCCCGCGCACGGTGACGACGATCTCGGGCCGTTCCGGGTCCTTCTCGATCTTGGCGCGGAGCCGCTGGACGTGCACGTTCACCAGCCGGGTGTCGGCGGCGTGCCGGTAGCCCCAGACCTGCTCCAGGAGCACCTCGCGGGTGAAGACCTGGCGGGGCTTGCGGGCGAGGGCGACCAGCAGGTCGAACTCCAGCGGCGTGAGCGGGATGTGCCGGTCGCCGCGCTTGACCGAGTGGCCGGCGACGTCGATGGTGATGTCGCCGATCTGCAGGGTCTCGGGCGCCGGCTCGTCGGTGCGGCGCAGGCGGGCGCGCACGCGCGCCACCAGCTCCTTGGGCTTGAACGGCTTGACGATGTAGTCGTCGGCGCCGGACTCCAGGCCGAGGACGACGTCCACGGTGTCGCTCTTGGCGGTCAGCATGACGATCGGCACGCCGGACTCGGCGCGGATCTGCCGGCACACGTCGATCCCGTCGGCCCCCGGCAGCATCAGGTCGAGCAGCACGAGGTCGGGCCGGGTCTCCCGGAACGCCTCGAGCGCCTTGTCGCCGTCGTGGACGAACGACGGCTCGAAGCCCTCGCCCCTCAGCACGATGCCGAGCATCTCGGCGAGCGCGAGATCGTCGTCGACGACCAGTACACGTCCTCTCATGGCCCTCATCGTCACAGGTCGGGGTTCGGTGGAGTGGGGCGCGCGACGCTCCGGCGCCACCTCGCCAGGGAGAGTTATGCCTTGGCGTGCAAGGTTACCCGCGTTTGCGCCGTACGGCGGTCCCCCGGATCGTCCGGGCGACCCGCCATGGTAGGCGCGAGTCCCGGAACCGGCGCAAGATGTGCGCCGCACCCGTGACAGGATGACCTGACCGGCGGCCGCTTAACGGTCCGGATCGGGCCAGATTGGGCCAGATCGGACGCACCGCCGACCCGCCGGAGAGCGCAGGGAGACGGGATGCCGGGACCGGACGGCTGGGACGACGACGCCGGCGCCACCGAGGTGGCGCGGGGCGTCCCGTTCCGACCCATGTCCATCTCGGAGATGCTGGACGGCGCGATCGCCGGGATCCGGCTCAGGCCGCGCGCCACGCTGGGCCTGTCGGTGGCGGTCAGCACGGTGATCCAGGTGACGAGCTCGGTCGCCGCCTCCTTCTTCATCGGCGACGAGGCCCGCGACGAGGTCACCCCCGACGTGCTGATGGAGTCGCTGGGCGCCCAGCTGACCCTGTCCCTGCTGGGGCTGGTGCTGTCGGCGTTCGGGATCCTGCTGCTGGCGGGGCTGGTGGCGCCGATCCTGGGGCGCGAGCTCCTCGGCATGCCGCTCGCGCCGAGGCAGGCGTGGCGGGACGCCCGGCCGCGGCTCGGACGGCTGGTCGCCACCGCGTCGGCCGTCATGGGCGTCTCGCTGGGCGCGCTGGTCCTGCCGCTCGCCCCGTGCCTCTTGCTGATCGCCGCCGGGGCGCGCCCGGCGTTCGCCGTGCTCGCGGGGATCTTCGGTTTCCCGGTCGGCGCCGGGCTGATGGTGTGGCTGTACATCCTGTTCGTGCAGGCGGTCCCCGCGGTCGTCCTGGAGCGGCGGACCGTCGGGGGCGCGCTGCGCCGCGCGACGACGCTCTCCAAGGGGCGCTGGCTCCGGACGTGCGGGACGCTCCTGCTGGCGCTGGTCGTGACCGTGTTCATGGGCTTCTTCGCCTTGCGGATCCCGTTCCTGTTCGCACAGCTGATCTTCTTCGGCGACTCCTCCGGCAGCGGGGCGACGATGGGCGCGCTCGCCGTGGACACCGTGGGCCGGATCGTGAGCTGGTCGGTGGTCATGCCGTTCGACGCGGGTGTGATCGCCCTGCTCTACATGGACCGGCGGATGCGCCGCGAGGGCTTCGACCTGGACCTGCGCACCCGGGGGCGTTCGGCCGCGGCCATCGCCGCCCGGGAGCGGGGAGCGGCGGCCGAGCAGGGCGCCGGTGAGCAGGACGAGGGGTTCATAGGCCTGTGGCGGACGGGTCCGGCGCAGGCCGGCCCGGCGCAGGGACGTCCGTGGACGGGGGCGGGCACGTGATTCTCGATCCGATCGGCCGCGACGAGGCCCGCGAGATGGCCCGCCGCGAGCTGGAGAAGCAGGTCTACCAGCGCGACAAGCCGTCCTGGCTGGAGCGGGCCTGGGACGACTTCGCCGAGTGGCTGGGCCATCTGTTCCAGAAGGCGCCCGCCCCGGAGTCGCAGGGCAGCGGCGGCGGGTGGACGTCCGTCGCCATCGTCGTCGCCATCGCGCTGGTCGCGGTCGCGCTGGTGGTGTGGCTGATGCGGGGACGCCGGAACCCCCGCTCCCGGAAGGACCCGCTGCTGGAGGACGCGCCGTCCACGGCGCTCGACCACCGGGAGGCGGCGGAGCGGCACGCCGAGGCCGGGCAGTGGGCCGAGGCGATCCGCGAGCGGCTGCGCGCCATCGCCCGCGATCTCGAAGAGCGGGCGGTGCTGTCGGCGCGGCCCGGCCGGACCGCCGACGAGCTGGCCGCCGAGGCGGGCGAGGCGGTGCCGGAGCTCGCCGGCGAGCTGGCCGCGGGCGTGCGGATCTTCGACGACGTCTGGTACGGGGACCGCCCCGGCACCCCCGAGGGGTACGCGCGGATGAAGGAGCTGGACGAGCGGCTGCGGGCGGCGCGGCCGAAGCCGCTGGAGACCGACGACCTCACCCTCGCCGGAAGCGGCGACGAAGGGGGGCCGCGATGGTGACGGCGTCCCCGCCGCGCGGGGGAGCCCCCGCAGCGGAGGCGTCCGCCCGGCAGGTCGCGGGGCGCCGCTGGCGGTCGGCGCGCGGCGTCGTCGCGGCGGTCCTGGCGATGATCGTGATCGCGGTGGCGCTGGCCGCGCTGCACCCCTCCGCGGGGGCCGAGGCGCTCGACCCGGAGTCGCCGAAGCAGGACGGCAGCCGGGCGCTCGCGGAGATCCTGCGCCGGCACGGCACGCCGGTGACGGTGGCCCGGAGCACCGGCGACGCCATCGGCGCGGCCGGGCCCGGCGCGGTCCTGGTGGTGACCCGCACGGAGCGGCTCACCGAGGAGGACCTCGCCCGGCTGAGCGGCGTCCCGGCGGACGTGCTGCTCGTCCGGCCGACGTCGTTCGCGCTGGAGGCGTTCGCCCCGCAGGTGCGCAGGCGGGGCCCGTCGTTCGAGGAGACCGCCGAGCCGGGCTGCAATCTGCCCGTGGCGTCGCTCGCGGGGGCGGTCGACTTCCACGAGTCGGAGACCTACGAGGTCGCGGGCGCGGGCACGGCCTGCTACCGGACCGGCTCCGGGGACGCGAGGCTCGTCCAGGTCGGCACCGGCACGCACACCGTGACGGTGCTCGGCTCGACGGCCCCGCTGACGAACCGGCGGCTCACCGAGGAGGGCAACGCGGCCCTCGGCATGAACCTGGCCGGGGCGGGCGCCTCGGCGGTCTGGCTCGCCCCGGACCTGCCGAAGGCGGGCTCCGGCGCGGGCCAGCGGTCGCTCGGCGATCTGCTGCCGTTCGGGGTGAAGCTGCTCGTCCTCCAGCTGCTCGTCGCGGTGCTGCTGGTGGCCCTGTGGCGGGCCCGCCGCCTCGGCCCGGTCGTGGCGGAGGCGCTGCCCGTCGTCGTCCGGTCCGCCGAGACCGTCGAGGGCCTCGCCCGCCTCTACCGCGCGGGCCGCGCCCGCGACCGGGCCTCGGACGCGCTGCGCTCCGGCGCCCGCGAACGGCTCGTCCCGCTCCTCGGACTCCCCCGCAGCAGCGCGCAGGATCCCTCCGCCGCGCGGGAGATCGTCACGGCGGTCGCCCGCCGCACGACGTACGACGAGGCGTACGTCGGAGCGGCCCTGTACGGTCCCGAACCCTTGGACGACGCCGGGCTGATCGCCCTCACCGACGTCCTCGACGACCTGGAAAGGCAGGTACGCCAGTCGTGAACCCCCCTGTAGAGCTCGGGAAGGACGACGTGCCCGGCGGCGCGGGGCCGGGCACGATCCCCGAGGACGCCCGGCGCCAGGCCGAGACGGCCCGCGCGGCGCTCACGGCCCTGCGCGGTGAGGTCGCCAAGACGGTCGTCGGCCAGGACTCCGTGGTGACCGGGCTGGTGATCGCGCTGCTCTGCCGCGGCCACGTGCTGCTGGAGGGCGTTCCCGGCACGGCCAAGACGCTGCTGATCAAGACGCTGTCGCGGGCCCTCGACCTGGACTTCAAGCGCGTCCAGTTCACCCCCGACCTGATGCCCGGCGACGTGACCGGCTCGCTGGTGTACGACAACCGGACGGCGGAGTTCGACTTCCGCGAGGGGCCGGTCTTCACCAACCTCCTGCTCGCCGACGAGATCAACCGGACGCCCCCCAAGACGCAGGCCTCCCTCCTGGAGGCCATGGAGGAGCGCCAGGTCTCGGTGGAGGGCACCGCGCGCCCCCTGCCCGACCCGTTCGTGGTGTGCGCGACGCAGAACCCGATCGAGTACGAGGGGACCTATCCCCTGCCCGAGGCCCAGCTCGACCGGTTCCTGGTCAAGCTGACGGTGCCCGTCCCCACGCGGGACGAGGAGATCTCCATGCTCCAGCGGCACGCCTCCGGGTTCGACCCCCGCGACCTGTCCGAGGTGAAGCCCGTCGCGGGAGCGGCCGAGCTGGCCGCCGGGCAGGCCGCCGTGAGGACCGTGCACCTGGACCCCAAGGTCGCCGCCTACGTCGTGGACCTGTGCAGGGCCACCCGGCAGTCCCCGTCCCTCCAGCTCGGCGTGTCGCCGCGCGGTGCGACGGCGCTGCTGGCGACGTCCCGCGCGTGGGCGTGGCTGTCGGGCCGCGACTACGTCACGCCGGACGACGTGAAGGCGCTGGCCAGGCCCACGCTGCGGCACCGCGTCCAGCTGCGTCCCGAGGCGGAACTGGAGGGCGCGACCGCCGACGGCGTGCTGGAGGGCATCCTCGCCCACGTCCCCGCCCCGCGCTGATGGCGCTGACCGGGCGCCTCGGGCTGCTGGCCCTCCTCGGCGCGATCGTCCCGCTGTTCGCGCCGAGCTGGTGGACGCTCTTCGCGGTCTGGGGCGTCCTGCTGCTCGGCGTCGCCGCCGACCTCGCCCTGGCGGGGAACGTGCGGGCCCTGCGCTTCCACCGCGACGGCGACACCAACGTGCGCCTCGGCGAGACGGCCCAGGTGTCGCTGATCGTGGAGAACCTCGGCCGGCGGCGCCTCAAGGCCCGGCTGCGGGACGTGTGGCCGCCGAGCGCGGGCGCCACGCCCCGCATGGTGAAGGTGGACGTGCCCGCCGGGGAGCGGCGCCGCGTCGAGATGACGCTGACGCCGACCCGCCGCGGCGACCGGAAGGCCGTCACGGTCGCCGTCCGCTCGGTGGGGCCGCTCGGGCTGGCCGCGCGGCAGCTCTCGCGTTCCGCGCCCTGGACCGTCCGGGCGCTGCCCGCGTTCCCGTCCCGCCGCCACCTGCCCGCCAAGCTCGCCCGGCTGCGGGAGCTGACGGGCGCGCACGTCGCGCTGATCCGCGGGCAGGGCACCGAGTTCGACTCCCTGCGCGAGTACGTGGACGGCGACGACGTCCGGTCCATCGACTGGCGCGCCACGGCGCGGCGCGGCGACGTGGTCGTGCGGACCTGGCGCCCCGAACGCGACCGCCGCATCTACCTCGTCCTCGACACCGGCCGCACGTCCGCGGGCCGCGTCGGCGACGTCCCCCGGCTCGACTGCTCGATGGACGCTGCGCTGCTGCTCGGCGCCCTGGCGTCCCGCGCCGGCGACCGCGTCGACCTGCTCGCCTACGACCGCCGGGTCCGCGCCCGCGTCGAGGGCGCGTCCCGCACCGACCTGCTGCCCGCGATGGTGCACGCCCTCGCGCCGCTGGACCCCGAGCTGCTCGAATGCGACGCCGCCGGGATGGTGTCCACGCTGATGGCGCGCGTCCGGCAGCGGTGCCTCGTGGTGCTGCTCACCGAGCTGAACACCGCCGCGATCGAGGAGGGCCTGCTGCCGCTGCTGCCGCAGCTCACCGCCCGGCACCTCGTCATGATCGCCGCGGTGTCGGACCCGCGGGTGGCGGAGATGGCGGAGGGCCGCGGCGACCTCGCGACCGTCTACGACGCCGCCGCCGCCGAACGCGCGAGAGCCGAACGCCGCCGCCTGACCGCCGAGCTGAGAGGCCACGGCGTGGAGGTGGTGGACGCCCCGCCCGCGGAGATAGCCCCGGCCCTGGCCGACGCCTACCTGGCCCTGAAAGCCGCAGGAAGGCTGTAGAGCGTTCTGTGTCCGGTCAACCGGACACAGGAACGAGGTCGGGGTGGAGGTCGGTGTCGCCGGTTTCGCCTTGGCGGACGGCGCGGCGGCCCAGGACGATCACGTAGGTGAGGAAGGCGGCCTCGGCGATGACGCCGATGGTGATGCGCAGCCACGTGATGTGCACCCAGCCGGTCACGAAGCCCTCGATGAGGCCGGACACGAGGAGCACCGCGATGAGGCCGAGGGCGATGCTGACGGCGGCGCGGCCCTCCTCGGCCAGGGCCTGGCCGCGGCGGCGCGGGCCCGGGTCGACGATCGTCCAGCCGAGCTTGAGGCCGCCGGCGCAGGCGAGGTAGACGGCGGTGAGCTCCAGCAGGCCATGCGGGAGGATCAGCCCGAAGAACACGTCGCCCTTGCCGTAGGCGAACATGAGGCCGCCGCTGATTCCGAGGTTGACCTGGTTCAGCAGCAGGACGTACACGGTCGGGATGCCGAGGAGGATCCCGAAGATGAGCGCGGTCGCCGACACCCAGGCGTTGTTGACCCACACCTTGAACGCGAACGAGGCCGCGGAGTGCTCGGTGTAGTAGTTGGCGAAGTCGTGCTCGACGAGTTCGCGGATCTCGTCGGGCGTCCCGATGGTCGCCTGGACGTCGGGGCTGTGCACGACCCAGATGGCCAGGGCGAGCGACAGCAGGTTGCCGAGGACGGCGCCGCCGAGCCACCACCACCGCATCCGGTACGCGGCCGCCGGGAACGACACGGTCGCGAAGCGGGTGACGTCGCGCCAGAGTGGCGCCTGGGCGCCGCCCACCGCGGCCCTGCCGCGCGCCACGAGCGACGACAGCCGTCCCACGAGCTGCGGGTCGGGCGAGCTGGAGCGGACGACCGACAGGTGCGTCGCCGCGCGCTGGTAGAGATCGACCAGTTCGTCGGCTTCCGCGCCGGTCAGCCTGCGGCCGCGGTTGATGAGCCGTTCGAGGCGCAGCCATTCGGCGTTGTGCGCGGCCACGTAGGCGTCGACGTCCACCCGGCGAGACTAACGCCTCGGCCCGCCGAACCGGCACAATGGGCAATCCGCCCGCATCGGAGGACAGGACATGGCCGATCTCGTCACCGGCGAGGCCGTCGCGCTCGACATCCGGGTCGCGCGGCTGGCCAGCCGTGCCTGCGCCGTCCTTCTCGACCTGCTCCTGCAGCTGGTGCTGCTGAACATCGTCGTCTACGTCACGGCGATGACCTCGCTGGTGGCCGACGACGCCTGGACGGTGGGGCTGACGCTGCTCGGCGTCGTCGCGGTAATCGTCGGGTATCCCTGCGCGTTCGAGACGCTGTCGCGGGGGCGGACGCTGGGCAAGATGGCCGTCGGGCTCCGCGTCGTCGGCGACGACGGCGGGCCGGTGCGGTTCCGGCAGGCGCTGGTGCGGGCGCTGGCCGGGTTCGTCGAGTTCTGGGTCTTCTACGGCTCGCCCGCGCTGATCACGTCGTTCTGCAACCGGCGCGGCAAGCGGCTCGGCGACCTGTTCGCCGGGACGATCGTCATCCAGGAGCGGGTGCCCGCGTCGGCCCTGCTGGGGCCCGTCGCGGTGATGCCGCCGCAGCTCGCCTGGTGGGCGCGGAACCTGGAGCTGTCCATGCTGTCGGACGAGCTGGCGATGACGGCCCGGCAGTACCTGTCGCGGTTCTGGGAGCTGCTCCCGGAGGTCCGCGACTCGCTGGGGCAGCGGATCGCCTCGCAGGTCGTCGCGGTGGTGAGCCCGCCACCGCCGCCGGGGGTGCGGCCCGAGATCCTGCTGTCGGCCGTTCTCGCCGAGCGCCGCCACCGCGAGGAGCTGCGGCTCGCCGAGCGCCGGGCGCGCCGGATGCGCCGGCTCGGGCTTCCCGCGT